>JBBRCC010000005.1:0-74275 GCA_038205175.1 Cytophagales bacterium
CTTTGCTTCCAAAGTCTTGAACAGCTGGGGGTAAAAGAATTTCTAAAGAACCTTGGTTGGGATCAATCCAGAATTCAACTTACACTCACGCAGATCATTAGCCGTGCCGTTTATCCAGCCTCAGAGCTAAAAACCACCCGACTGATTCAGGAGAATTCGGCTGTGTGAGATCACCAAGAACAAATTGTATCAGAATGCCCTCGTTATATGAGATCAAAGATAGTTTAGAGGCCCACCTTTCCAGGAAGACAAATGAACTCTTTGACCTCAATAATAAAATAGTACCAATTAAAAGCCAAAGGCACAAAATATAACCGGACGGAGATTGTGCGATTAGCCAGCACTCAAAAACTGGTCACCAGTCAAGCCAAAAACACATAGGGAGAAACCATCGGGATCACCAGATGCTCAGAACCGCAGGCCGCAATCAAAGAAATATACACCTTGCTGGACTATAGATCATACCCCTTCACAAAACGGAAATCCGTAGTACACAAAACGGAAATCAAAAAACATGAATCAACACATTCTCAGATATTTAGTAGTGGATAGCTGCAATCTGGGTTAACCAGACAAAGAATCAACAATAGCTAAATTCCATTCATTCAAGCAGTTATTCTAAGCAAGTTTATTTTCCAATAAACCCTGATTATCAGAATTTGTACCTCACAAAAGCCTCCATGGCTTCATATTCCGCAAGGCCAAGATTTCGGTATTTCTGGGCAGTTTCTTTGTTTCTGTCTTCTGCCCTTTGCCAGAATTCACGCTTATCAGCTCCGGGAAACATGGCTGAATCTTTTTGACTTTGGTGTTTAAAAATAGCTTTTCGTTTTCTAAACAACTCATCAGGACTAAGCGGCACGGCCATTTCAATTTTGTCAATTTCCCATTCCTGCCATGCACCTCTGTAAAGCCATACCCAGCAATCCTTGGCCCATTTGTCGTTTTTCACTTCTTCCAAAGCCTGAAATATCGCTTGAAGACAAACCCTGTGGGTGCCATGCGGATCTGATAAATCGCCCGCTGCGTACACCTGATGGGGTTGAATTTCCCTGAGCAACTCCACAGTAATAGCCACATCTTCGGGCCCAATGGGATTCTTTTTCACAGTGCCTGTTTCGTAAAATGGAAGATCAAGAAAATGTACGTTCGATTCAGGAATACCCACATAGCGACATCCAGCCTTGGCTTCTCCCCTTCTTATCAATCCTTTGATGCCTTGAATTTCTGGCGCATCGATCTGGCCGGGCTTTTTCTCATGAATGGCTTTTAAAATACTTACAAATGTTGCTTCACAAGCTTGTTGATCCATTCCCATCAACTGGTTGTAGTCACGGGTAAAATCAGCGAACCGAATAGCGTCCTCATCAAAAACCGCAATGTTACCTGAAGTTTGATAAGCAACGTGCACATCGTGTTTCTGATCGGCAAGCCTGATAAAAGTGCCGCCCATAGAAATGACATCATCATCCGGATGAGGACTAAAAATCAGTACTTTTTTGGGGAAAGGCGATGCTCTTTCAGGTCTGTTTGAATCATCTGCATTGGGTTTTCCGCCGGGCCAACCTGTAATGGTATGTTGAATTTTATTGAATATGTCGATGTTGATCTGGTAGGCTGGACCAAATTCCGTCACCAGGTCGCTCATGCCATACTCCATGTAATCTTTGTTTGTAAGCTTCAGAATGGGTTTTTTTACTTTTTCGCACAACCAAACAACTGCCTTTCGCACCAGTTTTCTATCAGACCAATCGCAGGAATGAAGCAGCCAGGGTGTTTTGATTCTGGTGAGTTCGGCTGATGAAGCATTATCAAGATATACCGTAACATCGGGATGTTTTTGCAAAAAGGTAGATGGAATTTTCGGAGTAATTTCCCCTTCTATTGCTTTTTGAATGACCCCGGCTTTGCCTTCGCCCCAGGCCATCAGAATCACCTTTTTGGCTTTCATAATGGAGCCAACGCCCATGGTAATTGCCTTGATAGGCACATGTTCTTCTCCAAAAAAATCACTGGCGGCATCTGTTCGGGTCACTTCGTCCAATGTGATGAGGCGGGTAACAGAATCGATAGTAGAACCAGGTTCATTGAAACCAATGTGGCCTGTTCGGCCAATACCTAGTATCTGCAAATCTATTCCACCCAAATCAAGAATGGCTTTTTCATAAGCAATACAATAGGCTTGTACTTCATCCTTGCTTTTGGTGCCATCAGGAATGTGAATGTTTTCTTTTGGAATATCGATTTGGTCGAATAAATGCTCATTCATAAACCTTACATAGCTTTGTATGGAATCGGGCAGAATGGGGTAATATTCATCGAGGTTGAAAGTATGAACATTTTTGAAACTCAATTTCCCTTGCTGGTGCAGTGAAACTAGTTCAGCATAGACCCTGGTCGGGCTCGATCCTGTGGCCAAACCAAGTACTGCGGGTTCGTTTCTGGCTGTTTTCAACTGAATCAAGATGGCGATTTCGGTTGCTACAGCTATGGAAGCCTCGTCAGACGAGTCAAAAATTCGGGTAGGGATTTTTTCCAGTCGATTGTTCATGTTTGGTTTCTGTTCAGTTCGTTTCAAATAGATTGAATGCTCAAAAATGCAATTTTAATCAGAAAATGAAAGACGGGTTTTTACATTCTCATACTTTGAAATTTCTGGATTTTAAATGTTGAGGTCAACTTCGCTCCACCTTACCTTTTAAAACCAAATCAACACATTTTCAGATATTTAGTGGATAGCTGCAATCTGGGTTAAAAATCATGACCAAGAAGTTGTTTGGTTTCACTTCAAGTTGAATGGTTTTAGAAGCGACACCCTATTGACGCTCAATTTGCCTTTTTTAACAAAAGCATATACCCCAGACCCAATACTTGTTTTTCAGAATGGAACATGGGAAAGAGTGCCTGCCATCGACATGGAGTACGAACAAAGTTGGCAAGCCAAACCTGAAAAAACACCCTAAACTCCAAAAGAGGTAAAAGCCAGCGGGCAGAATTTTGTAATAGCCCTAGCCGAATATTTTGGTTGGAGTGAAAAATGAGGGTCATGGGTTTTTAGTTTATATCCCTTGGCAGGTGCCTTCACCTATCCAACAATTTTCCGAGACAATGATCCCCCATCTATCATCATTTCGTGCACATTTCAATTATGCAGCTATGAGTGCAGGATTTCCTTTTCGAATGATATCAGGTGGGGAAGCCTGACAAGGAAGGAGGATTTCAAAAACAAATTATTTTACCCTTAAAACGAAGAAACCCTCTGAAAATCAGAGGGTTTCTTTTGTAGCGGGAACAGGACTCGAACCTGTGACCTTTGGGTTATGAGCCCAACGAGCTACCAACTGCTCCATCCCGCGGCATAAACGATTATTGCTAATCGGGCTACAAAGGTATGGAACTTTCTTCGAAAGTCAAGGAATATTTCATTTTCTACTGCAATCAATCGGTCTGCAGATCTACAAACTCAAACAACAATCCGTTGAACAAACCTTTATCCGAAAGTTTCAACTCGGGTATCACCAACAGTGCCATGAAAGACAAGGTCATAAATGGCGAGCCTAGTGTTGAACCCAGTTCATTCTTGGCAAAATAATCTAAATTGGTATATAGATCAGCTACCTCGTAGCCATCCTTGTCAGACATAAGCCCGGCGATGGGAAGTGGCAAAACATGAACCTTTTCTCCATCTGTTGCTGCCAAACCTCCTTTATTTTCAATAATGGCATTCACCACTTTGGCTATTGAGCTATCGTCCAAACCTACAGCAGTAATGTTGTGCGAATCGTGACCAACTGAAGAGGCGATAGCGCCTTTTTTCAATCCAAAATTTTTGATGAAAGCTATGGCAGGGGCTGCGTCGTTGTACCTGTTTACCACAGCAAGTTTTAAAATATCCAATTCAGGCTGAGGTATTAATTTTCCATTTTCAAGTTTCGGCTCGAACAACAATTGATGGGTAATCAACTGTCCATCAATGGCTTCCATTACCCTGAGCATTTTATCTGGGTTTCCCGAAACCTCAAAATCTGTTTCCGATTTCAAACTAACCTGAAACTGGTTAACCAGTGTCAAGGGTTGGCGCCCGATAAGCGAGTCTCCTGCAGCGGCTACTTTTTCGCCATCAATCCAAGTTTCGAGAATCTGGAAATTTTGAAGATCATCTACCAATAGAAAATCTGCCGGATCGCCTAACCGAAGCAAACCAACAGGCAACTTGTAGTGCATCACCGGATTCAAACTAGCCGCCCGCAACACATGAAAAACATTGTTGTGTCTGGCTGCAGCCCGTTTCACCAACTGATTAATATGTCCATCGAGCAACGAGTCCGGGTGTTTGTCGTCTGAGCAAAACATAACCATAGCCGGAAACTGACCTAACAGGGGAATAAGCGCTTCGAAATTTTTTGCCGCACTTCCTTCTCTGATAAGCACCTTCATTCCGACTTGAATTTTGGCCAAGCCTTCTTCATAAGTAAAACATTCATGATCGGTAGAAATGCCTGCTTCGGCATATTGCCTGGCTTTTTCGCCTAACAAGCCGGGGGCGTGTCCATCCACCGGAAAGCCAAATTCCTTGGCCAATTTTATCTTTGCAAATACTTCTTCATCATGGAATAGCACACCCGGCCAGTTCATCATTTCTGCCAGATATTTTGTTTTTCCCGATTCAAACAAATAACGAATATCGCTTATTGAAACTGAGGCTCCTGCTGTTTCAAAGGGCGTAGCGGGAACGCAACTGGGGGCGCCAAAGTGAAATTTAAACGGAACTTTTTTGCCATTTTCTATCATCCACTCAACCCCTTTCACACCAACCACATTGGCAATTTCGTGTGGATCGCTCACAGTGCAAACGGTGCCATGAACCACTGCCATCCGGGCAAATTCTGCCGGAGGAAGCAGCGAGCTTTCTACATGAACATGGGAATCTACAAAACCGGGAATCATAAATGGGCCTCCTTGATGCTTGGAAGGCAGTATTTGGCTAATTATCCCATTTTCAACAATCACTTCTTGTGGAGTAATGGTTTCTGTGAAGAGGTCAACCAAATTTACGAAAAATCGAAATTCTGTCATGGCTTTGAAAAGTGTAAAAGTGTATCTTTCGACCAAATTTACGGAATCGTATGCGGAATATTTGTCTGGTTCTCTTTTTGATTGGCGTCTTTGCTTCGGCTCTTCGGGCTCAAATCACCTTCACAGCTCAAGACATTGGGGATGCTGGAACCAAAATTGGGTATAAAACTTTTCAAGGCACTTTGCCATTGGGCACCGCAGCAGCCGATCAAACGTGGGATTATACCAATCAGGCGCAACTTCCGGTAACAGATACTGCTGAGTTTCTGAATCCATCAACAACGCTACAAGGAGCAAGATTTCCGCAAGCCAATATTGCCATTTTGGAAAACGGTTTGATGAGTTATTATAGAAAAGCAAACAATGGTTTTTTTCTGGAAGGCATTGTGCTCGACCTAGGCGGCTTGATCGATGAAACACCCATTTTTAGAATTTCTCCTCCCCTGCGCATCATTCAGTTCCCTTCTACTTTTGGCAACACATTTAATCTAAATGCTTCCAGCAGATTTACTTTTCAGTACGACACCGTGGTTACTGTCAATATTTTCGGACAAAACGTGTCAGTAACTGTTGATTCTGTGCGGGTAATAGCTACTTTCACAGGAACAAGTGCCATCAATGGCTGGGGAAATTTAATTTTACCTCCCGGCACTTCCTTTCCTGGTTTGCGGCAGCAAGTGAATCAAGTCACAAACTTTACTGTAGAAGTGAGAGCCCTGACTTTCATCGGACCAAGATGGGTTGCATTTCCTGTTGGTCTTCCAAGATTGACAAACAATTCCATCCGCTACTGGACCAATGGGAAAAACAATTCCATGCTGGAGATAACATTGGATAGCGCCAACAGACCTTTAAATGCTCGTTTTCAGCCACCTACCATTACAAATCTGGAAACGAACAGCCACATCGACAACCTGCAAGCTATCCCTAATCCGTTTTCTGCTTCGTTGCGCATTTCAGGTTTAGACGAAAATGATGCCTTTGCCCAACTACTTACAATAGATGGCAAAGTGGTCGCCACCACGAGCAAAGCTGTTTTTGAACCGACAAACTTATTAGCTCTTCGTTCAGGTGTTTACCTTCTACAACTATCGGACAAAACCGGCATTGTTCGCAAACGCCTGAAAGTCATGAAAGAGTAAAAGATAAAAGGGCAAAAAGCCCTTTTTTTTATGCATGAAACTGATAGCGACCCGGGGATATAATACCATTGGGGTCAAGAGACATTTTCAGCGCATCGAGGGTTTGCCAATACACGGGTTTGTAGTTAAAAACCCGATGCATGTTTTTCACATCCAATCGGTAAAACTTATAACCTGATGCATGAAATGCATCGTGAATGGCACCATTTGCGGCATGCGCTTGTTTCACTTCTTCAGGTTTTCTACGGTCGAAGTACAGATTGATTACAGCCTCAAGGTTATAGCCATCAATTGGATTGAACGTACCAGCAGCCATGATGCCATGCGATTTGGCAACTTCGTCCAAAATTTCAGCAGCTCGTTGTATATCTTCTGCTTTGGCAGGCAACACAGGCAGGCAGCAAAGCATACCAATTCTACCTTTGTCTATATCCAGCTCGCCATCTTGCAGGGTTTCTCCTACACTTTGGTACATGGCTCTCACAAAAAAATCGGTTGGCTTGCCTACATGGCAACCATAAATATGTACCAGATTTTCGTCTGGCAATTCATGTTCGCCAAAAAACTGAATATCGATGCAAAGTGGCGAAAGCTCTTGTCTTAGTTCAGCTTCAAGCCATTTTATGTAGCCTGGTCGGCCACCAATTTTGCACATGCCCGTCCAAATGCTGGTATTTTCCAGATTTTGGTTTTCTATCTTCATCCGTTTGTCGTTGCCAATGTGCATCACCGAATGCAAATGACCTTCCTGAAACAAGCAGGCAATATTTTCTACAAACGCAGGTAAATGAACCTGATCTAATTTGCACCAAATCATTTTGTTCACTTGCTTTTTAGGGTATAGCCGAACGGCAGCTTTGGTGACAACACCAAAATTTCCTTGGCAGAATAGCCCCGTGAGATCAGGGCCAACACCATATTTAAAATTCGTTACATCCCTTCCATTTTCTTCTTCTGCCCAAAAACCAGTTTTTATAATACTTCCGTTTGGCAGCACCACCTCTAAACCCAACAAATCTTCAATTTTATGTTTCAGAAAACCTGAGCCTCTTTCCAGCATATTGCCCACTATCGATGCGGCGGGTGAAGACCCTGTCACATTCAACATCAGTTCAAGGTTGTTTTCCTGAAGGTAGTCGAACATGGCTTGCTGCGTAACACCAGGTTCAATAATGGCATAATGAAAATGCGACTCGACCCGAATGATTCGCTTCATTTGACTAAGGTCGAGCAAAATGCAGCCATCCTCGACGGGAAGCCGGGAACCAAGCCCCCAGTTTAACCCTAAGCTGTATGGGTAAACCGGTGTTTTAAAATCGTTTGCCCGCTTCAAAATCACTTGAACATCTTCAACCTTTTTAGGCTGAACCCAACCTTCAACCTGAGGCGGTTCGAAATGAGATGTATTTTGGAGTTGGTTTTCGAGGAATGATAAATCGGTGCGAGACTCAATTTGCTGACTGATGGCATTTAACCATTCAACACGATGAGCTAAAGAAGTTGTTTTTGTAGTATTAGACATGGCATGAACCCATTATTTTTCACAAACTGCAATAATGAAAGGCCCTGCGGCCAGCTCCAGGTTATTGGAAATGAGCAAATCAGCTTCCAGGCATAGTTTTCGAATCACCTCGTTTTTAAAAAGTTCTTCTGGCATGATGGCTGATAAAGTTGGAAACGTGGCCAAATGAAGAATTTTCAAGTGGTCTTTCAGAAAGGCTTGTATTTGCTCTGGAACATAAGGTCTTACTGGAATTTGAAAATCTTTGCCATTGAAGGTCACATTCAAAAGTTCCTCTTTGTAGTCTAACCTTGACGCAAAGGCGGGCTGCCAACCAAGTTTCACCTGAGTGATTAACGCTTTTGAGTTGTAGAAGGAGAAAATAGCCTTTCCTCCGGGCTCCAATACCCTGCTCACTTCAGCAAACAATTGCTCAGGATCGAGCACAAAACTGCCCATTCCAAAAGCGCTGTTCACATAAGAAACTGAATTATCGGCATGTGGCAACGGATTTGTGTCAACATCTAAAACCTCAAAGAAAGTGTTTTGGGCATCCTTATCGGCCTTTGTCCGATTGGCCACCTCTATCATTTCGGGGGCAAAATCGTAGCCAAATACCTGTTGAAAGTCTTTGGCTACATGGAAGCATTCCCTTCCGGTGCCACTTCCTAAAACAATGGCTGTATTTCGATCAGGTAAATGAGTGATGAATTTGTTGATGAGATCTAACTCATAACGCATGTATAAGCCTGTGGCATAATTCGATACTTCGTATAGCTCGTCATACTTCTCAGCTGCTTCTGCAGACAAGGCACGATGGACATCCTTATGTGCATTCCAAAGATCCTTACTTTTTTCGTCAATCATGTGCAGAAGCTTGATGCTGCTAAATCCGATTTGATGGATTAGTTAGCAATGTTACGTGTTTGAAGCTCAAACAAGCAAAATTTATTGGTTTTAAAATTTATATGTCGTCAATAATAAGCATTTGAGCGGTGAAATTGAACCAGATAAAATACCTTTGCAGGATTGAATTTTCAATAATGAAGTACAACAAACATGTCTTTATATGCACCAATCAAAAGGCGGAAGGGAAAAAGTGCTGTGGCGAAGAACGTGGCATGGAGCTGGTAAGGCTTTTTAAAGAAAAAATAAAAGAACGAGGAATTTCGTTTCCAATCAGGGCGCAAAGAGCTGGATGCTTTGATGTTTGTGCCTTTGGCCCAGCTGTGGTGGTATATCCTGAGGGGACTTTTTATGGCCATGTCACTCCTTCAGATGTTGATGAAATTATTGACAGCCATTTAATTGGAAACCAACCTGTTGAAAGACTTATTCTGCCTTTTTAATTCATTGTTTTGAAAAAATACGAGCATATTTTTTTCGATTTAGACCATACCCTGTGGGACTATGACAGAAATGCAGCGGAGGTTATTCTAGAACTTTTTCAAGAAACCGGAATAGGCCTCAAATACCCGCACATTCAATCAAATGATTTTGTGTTGGCCTATCACATAGCTAACCGTTTGGTTTGGGAGAGTTACAACCAAAACAAGGTGAGCAAAGAAGATCTTCGCAGGCTTAGGTTTAATATGGTGCTTAAAGAGTTTGAAGTGGAAGACCCTCAACTGGCCATGCTTTTTGAGGAAGGATTTTTTGGACGTTGTCCAAATAAGCAACATACTTTTCCTCACACACATGCTGCCTTGGAATACTTATCGTTCAAATATCAGCTCCATATTATTACAAATGGATTTGACGAAACTCAAGCCCAAAAAATGTCATCTTCGAAAATAGACAAGTTTTTCAACCATATTGTAACTTCTGAAAGTATTGGTTTCAAAAAGCCGGATGCAAGAATATTTGAATTTGCCTTGCAAACAGCAGGCGCTTTGCCAGAGCATAGTTTGATGGTGGGCGACAACATGGAAACAGATATTGCAGGTGCAAAAGCCATGGGCATGGATCAAGTATTATTCGACCCAAATCAACAGACTGACCAACAGATCAGCACCTTTACAATTTCCTGCTTGAGCGAGTTGATGCGAATTTGCTAAGTGCGGCTGTAAGGTGTGAGCAGCGAGAGCATGGTATCTTCGTTAATTGGCTTGCTGAGGTACCCTATCACTTCTGGAAATTCCTGAGCTTTGTTTGTGTCTCTCTGATCTGTGGAAGATGAGACCATGACTACCTTACTCTTGGTTTCCATTGGTTGGTCGATTGCGGCAAACGCACTTAGAAATTCCCATCCATTCATCAAAGGCATATTGATGTCGAGCAAAATGAGGGTTGGCATGGTTAGCTGTTGCTCTGTTAGATCTTTCATGGCTTTCCAGGCCTCAGAACCATCACTGAAAGTTTGAAAATCCATATTCAAACCCAGTTTCTGAGCTATGCGCACAAATGCAAACCTGTAGATGGGGTCATCGTCGACCAGCCAAATGGTAGCTTCAATACTCATAAAATCAGACTTGCTGGTGGGAACTTAATTTCATCAATCCGACAATGATAGCTGCTTTTTACTTGAAATCCTTCCACAAATGTTTGGTCACCGCTTATCATTCTCCTGTAGTAGCAAACAAGTCAACATTACCTTTTATCCTTTCCAATAGCTTATATTTTGCCGCTTGTCACATTTTTGTGGTGTCAACAACAGCATGGCTATCAATCAACTTTCGAGAAAAAATCTGTACTGGGCTTGCCAACTAGGCGGCTGGGGCGTTTATTCATTGCTTCTCATAGCCATCTACATCTCTTCCGATAGATATCAGTTCACATATCGAGAAGGCATTTCTACCCTGGTCACTTTTGGGCTTAGTGTGAGTTTAACACACTTGCTCAGGTATTTTATCAGAACCCGGAATATTTATGGCTTGCCACTAAGCAAACTCATTCCTACTTTGATTTTGGCCAATATCATGTTGGCATTTTCTCTCTTGTTCACTACCTATGTCGTCGATTATTTTCTAGGAATCATTTCCAAAGAATTTGCTAAAAACTATACCTACATATTCATCAGTCTGGTGAATATGACTACGCTTTTTCTGATTTGGACACTCATTTATTCTACCTTCTACTACATAACAAAACTGCGAAGAGAGGAAATAGAGAGGCTCCGTTGGGAAAGTGCCATCAAAGATTTTGAGCTCAACAAACTCAAATCGCAACTAAATCCACATTTTGTATTCAATGCCTTGAATGGCATTAGATCGCTGATTGATGAAGACCCAAAAAAAGCAAAAATTGGAATTACACAACTTTCAAATATTCTTCGAAATTCGCTCTTGGCAGATCGGAGCAAAACCATCTCTCTGGCCGAAGAACTGAAAACTGTAAACGACTACTTGCAACTTGAAAAGCTGCGCTACGAAGAAAGGCTTCACACCCATCTTGATATTGCACCTGAAAGTTTAAGGGTTCAGGTGCCACCCATGATGATTCAAACTTTGGTAGAAAATGCAGTGAAACATGGCATTTCCAAAGTGAAAAAAGATGGTTTTATCGCTGTGGAGGCACATGTGAAAAATAATTTCCTTGAAATAGAAATAAGAAACACCGGCAAGTTGAATGGAATAGAAAGTGGTGGTTTTGGCGTGCTAAACACCAAACAACGCTTGGATCTGCTTTACGGCAGCCCTGCTACTTTCGATTTGTTTCAGGAAAACCCCGAAGTTGTACACGCAAATCTCAAAATCCCCATCCGATGAAAGTACTGATTGTTGACGACGAACGACTAGCCCGCAACGAACTGAAACGTTTGCTTGAGCCCTTTGACCACCTTGATATTGTAGGTGAAGCGGTAAATGGCGAAGACGCTCTGGACCAGATAGCAGACCTGCAGCCTGATCTCATTTTTCTCGACATACAAATGCCTGGAAAAAATGGTTTTGAGGTATTGGCAGAATTGAAAGGCAAAGTGCCGGAAGTAATTTTTACCACTGCTTATGACGAGTATGCACTTAAAGCATTTGAATTCAATGCGTTAGACTATTTGTTGAAACCCATCGAACCTTCTCGTTTAGAGGCCGCAATCAAGCGCCTCGAACACGACGGGAGCGATGAACATGAAGAAGCGGAAACAGCTTCTTCTGGCGCTGGGGGTCACGAAAAAATCCTGGGAGAGAACGATCAGGTTTTTATCAAAGACGGAGAAAAATGTTTCTTTGTGCGGTTGGGCAATGTGAGGCTATTTGAAAGCATTGGAAACTATGTTCGCTTACATTTTGAAGGAGGCAAACCAATGATACTTAGGTCGCTGAATGCACTTGAAGACAGGTTGGACCCACAAGTATTTTTCAGGGCAAACCGCAAACACATCATCAATTTGCGCATGATTGAAAGCATTGAACCATATTTCAGCGGAGGTTTGTTGTTGAAATTGAAAGGTGGCGACAAAATAGAAGTGTCTCGCAGACAAGCCATTCGCTTCAAAGAGCTTATGAGCCTATAATGGTAAAGGCGGCAAACATACTTTTTGAAGGAAGCCGCCTACATTATCTGGTTTCAGGTGAGGGAAAACTACCATTGTTTGTGTTTCATGGCTTTGGGCAAAGCGCTGAAATCATACGCCAACAGCTAAAACCGCTTGAGCCCAAATACACGCTGATACTTGTTGATTTGTTTTTCCACGGCGAATCTGTTTTACATGAAGATCATAGACCACTCAAGCCCAGCATTTGGGCTGCTATGCTGAAACAATTGATAGCGCATTTTCCAGGTCAAAAACCTTCGATATTAGCTTATAGCAGTGGCTGCAAGTTTGCCCTTTCAGCCTGGGAACAAATGCCCGGCTGTTGGCAAGAATTGATATTGCTCGCACCTGATGGTATAGTAAAAAACCCATGGTATGCTTTCGCAACTGCAAATTCGCTAACCCGAAGTTTGTTTAGATTTCTATCACAGAACACATTCTGGCTTTTTGGATTGATCAAAATCTCTGGAAAGTTGGGTTTGGTCAAATCAAGCATATTGAAGTTTGTAGGTTCGCAACTCAACTCCCAGGCCAGGCGGGAAATGGCGTTTCAGGTTTGGGTCAATTTTCGACTATTGGGCTTGCCCAAAGAACGCTGGGAAAACACCCTTAAAACCAGCTTCACCAGGGTGAGTGTTTATGTTGGCAAATACGACAGGGTTATTGTTGCAAGGGTTATCAGAAAAAAGTTGGCCAAAGTGACCGGTGTGCATGTGAAAGAATTTCAAACAGGCCACAACGGATTGGTAGCCAAGTGGGTAGAACAAGAATCCCGTAAATAAATTCGACTATGCCACTTGGGCAACATCTTCATGCCTGTACAAAGGCAGGGTAAACGAAAACGTTGTGCCGTTTGGCTTTCGGTTTTCGGCCCAAATTTTTCCGTGATGCTGGGTCACAAATTCTTTGCAGAGAATTAGCCCTAAACCTGTTCCTGTTTCACCGTAAGTACCATTTCTCGATTTTCTTGAAACTAAACTAAACAGGTTTTCTAAGGTATCTTCGTCCATGCCGATACCTGTATCTGAAATTTTAATGATGGCCTCGCTTTCATTATGAATGGCATCTATAAAAATTTCGCCATCCGATGGCGTAAATTTTACTGCATTGTTTAGCAAATTTCGCAGCACAAAATCGACCATGTTTTCGTCTGCAAATAAATATAGTTCTTCATCTGTTCTAAAATGAACCGATATTCTCTTGCTTCTGGCTGTGTCGTTCACCAGGTTCACATTGCTTCTGATCAGGGTTTCTAATTTAACAGGAGACTGATTGATCTGAATCTGACCACTTTGGGTTTGGCTCCATTTCAATAAGTTGTTGAGCAATTGGGTCACATTCTTCATCGATTTTTCAACCTCAGAAGCTAATGCTGTCAACTCTTGCGGACTTAGCCTATCGCTTGCGGTAATTATCAAAGAGAGAAATGAAGAAAGAGTAGCCAATGGCCCTCTCAAATCATGGGAAATGATGGAAAAGAACCTGTCTTTTGTTTCGTTGGAAACACGGAGATTTTCTTCTGAAACACTCAAGATATCGTTCAACATTTTCACCTCTTTCAGCGACTCATTCAGTTGTTTATTTTTTAACGAAATGATCAAATTCTGTGATTCCAGCTTTTTAGCAGCCCTGTTTTTTTCCCTTACTAAATAAGCAACCAGCAGTAACACAGCAAGAATCAGAAAAATAGCCAGACTTAAATACTGAACCCGCATGCGCTCCTTTTCAAGCTCTGAGCTTCTTTTAAATTCCTGATTTTTAAGTTTTTCCAGCTCTTGTTGCGTTCTCAGATTTTCATTCAATTCCTGAAGGTCAAGCAGTCGAACTGAGTTCTCGTCGCTTGCTTTGCCCACCGAATCACGCATGCTGATGAACAACCGATAGTAGTTGAGGAAATTTTCGTTGTCGTGCGCCTTTTTATATGCTTCGGTCAGTAATTCGTAGCCATCTCTTACTAAAGGAGTAAATTTATACCACTTCGCCATCTCAATCGAATTGTTGATCATAGACATAGCTGGTTTCAGCTTTCCGGCATAGATCAGGTTTTCAGCTGCCAGGTTTTGAAAACGTATGTACTGAAACTTATCATCGGTTTTTGCCGACCATGATAAAGCATCCGCAAACCAAGTATTTGATTCTCCAAACTGCTGCTCATTGTGGAAAGCGGTGGCCACCACCACTGCGGCTTCGGCAGACGAATGATGTAAATTGAGCTGCTCGAAAATTCTTAGCGCTTTCATACTCAAAGCTTTGGCCTCCTGCGTGTTTTTCTGGTAGAGATACCAACGGGCCTTTTTTTGGAGCGCCATGCCCTCCCAATAAGGGTTGTTTGCCTCTTTGGCAGCCATTTCTGCTTGATGGTAAAAATCCAGAGAAAGGTGAATGTTGTTTTGGTGAAGGTAATAATCGCCAAAAGCGCCATATGTGAAACAGAAACCAGGCAGATCGATTTTGGAAGATCGAAGTACCTTTGCTTCAGACAGGTGTTTGTAAGCTTTAGGGGCAAAGCCTTTTATGAGCATAACCTGACTCAGCGAGGTGTACACATCGGCCATGCCTGATTTTTCTTTTGATTCTTTAAACAAGGCAAGCGCCTTGTAGTAATTGTCGAGCGCATCTTCAAGGTTGAGCAGTGCTTCTTGAATTCTTGCTTTCTGATACAATATTTTTCCTCTTACAGCCGGATCTTTCTTTTTGAAATAAACGGCTTCGGCTTCGTCTATCTGCTGAAAAGCATGAGAATAATCGCCTTCATGAAAACTGATGTAGCTGAGTATAGTTTCCGCTTCTGCCCAACTCAGCGAGTCGTGAAGTGCAACAGCCAACTTACGTGCATTCTGGGCTGCTTTTCTAGCATTTGCCGGTTCAGAATACTTTAGCTCACGGGATAATTGCAGGTAAGATTTTAGCTTTTGATGTGGCTTAAGGTCTGAAAATGCAAGTTTTGCGTCTTCACCGAACAATGGTAAAACCGAAATCTGAAGAATTAAAATAAGCCAAAAAGCAATTTTCTTCATCAAGGGGTGTTAAATTTTTTCATAAAACCAACCGATCATCGATTCGCAATCATCTGAAAGTCAGTTCACTACTTTTAGTTTTGTTTGTTATTTCGTTTTTCTTTTTCCTTAATTCAATGTCCTGCTTTCTGTTTGTTTTATTTGCGGTTTGCAATCGGTTTTATTTTTCGGGCAAGTTTTAATCCAAATGTGTCAATTGATTAGCCACCAAACGCTGATCTTTCAAATATGATAGAAGGTTTTATTGCGCAGAACAACACAGCTGTTACCAAGCAGTTTCTTGGTACAGTTTCGAGCTACTACCAGGAAGGATTTGATTTTTTCTTTAAAGACATCAACAGTGTTTTAAAAATCTCTGTAGTGAGCGACGAAATTATCAGGGTACGTTTGGCTCCACATGGCACGTTTTTACCTGACTTCTCTTATGGATTACAGGAATTTTCGTTTCAACCCTCTGAGCCGATTTTCTCCATTCTCGATGAAGCTTATTCTATAAAAACACCTGCTACAGAGGTGCGCATTGCTAAAGATGGGTTCAAACTCTCTTTTTATGATGCTGATGGCATGTTGATAGGCGAGGACGCAGAAGGCGTTCATTGGGAAGAAAATATCGATTTTGGTGGCTACAACGTATTTTGTACAAAAACGATCCAACCTGAGGAGAATTTCTACGGATTGGGCGATAAAGCATCTGACTTCAACCTGAAAGGACGAGGTTTTTCGCTTTGGAGCACCGATGCCTATGCTTTTGAACGAAACACAGATCCTTTGTATCGAAACGTTCCCTTTTACATCGGTCTGTGCAAAGATGTTGCCTACGGAATATTCTTCGACAACACCTACCGTTCGTTTTTTGATTTTGGTTCGAACGGGCAAGAAAAAGTCCTCTTTGGCGCAGATGGGGGTGAAATGAACTACTACTACATTCACGGACCGCACATGATGGATGTGGTGAAACGATATTCAAATCTTACGGGCACCCATCCCTTGCCACCAGTTTGGGCACTGGGTTTTCACCAGTGTCGCTGGAGTTACTACCCCGAAAAAAAGGTAAAAGACATTGCCCAAACGTTTCGAGATAAAAAAATTCCCTGCGATGCCATTTACCTCGACATCGATTATATGGATGGCTACAGGTGTTTTACCTGGAACAAAGAGTATTTTCCCAATCCTAAAAAGATGATTGCGGAACTGCTTGCCGATGGTTTCAAAACCGTTGTAATTGTAGATCCGGGAATAAAAATTGACAAGGACTATTTTGTTTTTCGTGAGGGAAAACAGAAGGGATATTTCTGCCGCCGAGGTGATGATTATTTTATGGAAGGCCCTGTATGGCCGGGCAGATGCCAGTTTCCAGACTTCACAAACCCAGCTGTGAGAGATTGGTGGGGCGATTTGTTCAAAGATTTTATGGACTATGGCATAGCCGGCATCTGGACCGATATGAACGAGCCTTCGGTGTTTGGCATGGGTACTTTCCCAAGCGATGTGCGCCATTATTATGAAGGTTATCGTGGCTCTCACCGCAAAGCCCACAATGTATATGGCATGCAAATGGCCAGAGCAACCTACGAAGGGCTCAAAAAAGTGCAAAAAAATAAACGCCCTTTTACCATCACCAGAAGCAGCTATGCTGGTGGGCAGAGATATGCATCTTTCTGGACCGGCGACAACATAGCCACATGGGATCACTTGCGCCTGGCCAGCATTCAATGCCAGAGAATGGCCATCAGTGGAATGTCGTTTGTTGGCTCCGACATTGGCGGATTCACTGGCGAACCTGATGGAGAATTGTTTACCCGCTGGATTCAATTGGGTGCTTTTACCCCTTTTATGCGTGCCCACAGCGCCGGGGATACTGCCGACCGTGAGCCCTGGAGCTTTGGCGACCCTTACGAAAGCATTTGCAGAAAATTTATAGAACTGAGATACAAGCTTTTACCATACTTTTATTCAGCTTTTTGGGAAAACCATAAATACGGCTTCCCTATCCTGAGACCTATCGTAATGGTAGAACAGGAAGTGTGGAACAACTTTTTCAGACAAGATGAATTTACGTTTGGAGACAAAATTCTTGTTTGTCCCATCCTTGAACCGGGTGTAACTGGCAGAATGCTCTATCTTCCGATTGGCAAATGGTATTACTTTTGGGACAATACCATATATGAAGGAGGTGAAAAAGATTTTTGGATAGACACCACGCTCGACACCATGCCACTTTTTGTAAAGGCAGGCTCGGTAATTCCAGAATATCCGCTCATGCAATATGTGGGCGAAATTCCGGTAAATGAATTGGTTCTCAACATTTATTTTGCAGACTATAAAGTCAATTCATTTATCTACGAAGACCACGGCGACACCTTCGCCTATGAGCAGGAGATTTATACCGAGAAAAAGTTTGTAGTAGAAGGAAGCGACGACAGTTTGGCTATAGAGCAGTCAGCAATTGGGCTCTACACCCCACGCTACGATACATACAAAATCAAGGTTATTGGTTTGCCTTACAGTTTCCGACACATCAAATGCGACGATAAATTTATTCATGATTACTACATCGATGAGCAGACCGGCATCCTTGAATTTCGGGTTTTTAAATCATTTCATCGAATAGAAATTGAATAATGTCAAAATTTTAGCAAAAAACTCCAACTGTATACCCAAGTTAAGTTACCTTTGAAACGCATACTAGAACAGGTTCCAAACCCGAAAAAATTAGCTAATCATGATACTTACAGAAAACTTCAACAAGGTTACTGTGATTAGCATCCAAGAAAAAATTTTGGATGCACCAAAAGCATTCAGAATAAAGGGAGAGCTTAAGGCTTTGATTACCCACCAAAACGTTCAGTTGGTTTTAGACTTAAGTGCCGTCGAATTGGTAGATAGTGCAGGATTTGGAATCTTTATTTCAGTACTGAAAAGAACCCGCTTTTTGAATGGTCACCTGAAACTGGCAGGAGTAATTCCAGAAGTTCTCGATTTGTTCTGTTTTCTTTCTCTCGACAAGGTTTTTCAAATCTACCAAAGTCGAGAAGAGGCCGTAAACGATTTCAACAAGATTTCGGAAAAGCAGGAAATCAACAAATAAAGTTGGGGCTTTCCTCTAAAATTTAAAACAAAATCCGTCGGCTCCGATTATATTTCGGAGCTTTTTCTTTTTCTCACCATGATAAAACGTATTCCTTCATCAATCACAATCGTGATTGCCTTAGTCTGTTTGGTCTCCAATTTCGCCTGGGCTCAAACCAACCTATTTACACCACTTGAAGCCTCACCTTACCTGGAAGCGATAAATAAGGAGGTGGGCTCAGCTTATTTTTTTAGAGGCGACAAGCAGGAATTTGAAAACCTCGCAGCGAAGAAGCCAAACCAACTTTCTTTCAACCTGGATTTGGGCTTCAGGCAAATGGCAGTAAAGGCAATTTCAGCAGAACCATTGTCTCCTACATTCCGGGTTACTGCAGCAACTAAACCTGAAGCGGGTGCCACATATACTCCAGGTGCATTTTACCAGGGCAGCATTCAGCATACAGATTCTAAAATTGCAGCCATCAGCTTCTTCCCAGATGGTAGCGCCATGGCTGTTCTGGCAGACGAAACCGGCAACTGGGTATTGGGATTACTGAATGATGAAGTGCTAAACCCCAATAAAGATGTTTACATTCTTTACAACGATGTCGATTTAAAGCTCATACCCAAAGCACTTTGCAACTTAGAAGATGATGCGGATATGCAGAAAACCAGTGCAGACCCGGCTGAGCAAATAGAAGGAACCAACAGCACTTGCAGGAAAGTTACCGTGTATTTCGAATGCGACAACACCATGTACAGAGACAATGCCAGTAGTATTGTGAATACCACCAACCTAACAACTGGTTTGTTTAATGTGGTTGCTCAGTTGTATGACAACGAAAACATTTTTGTTGAAATCTCTGAAATCAAAGTCTGGGATATAACAGACCCGCATGTTGCCTGCGCCAACAGCAGCTGCTACCTCAATGCCTTCAATACACGCATGAACAATGAAGGATTTAATGGAAACCTGGCCCACTTTCTCACCACCAGAAACAGTGGAATGGGCGGCATAGCCTGGTTGCCGGGACTATGTTCTGCAAATCGCAAAACTGCCTTTTCAAACATCAACAACGGCTACTCGCTGCTACCTTCATATTCATGGTCGGTTATGGTAGTGGCTCATGAATTGGGGCATAATTTCAATTCACCCCATACACAAAACTGCAACTGGATTTTCCCTGGTGGAAGACGAGGTTCCATAGACTCTTGCTACGCAGCAGAGGGCAACTGTTTTACCCAAACCCGTGCCAGAGCAGGAACAATAATGAGCTATTGCCATCTGAATGGAAGCATAAACCTGAATTTAGGTTTTGGGCCCTTACCAGGCAACCGTATCAGGCAATCTTTCCAAAATGGAAACTGTATCTCCGGAACCGAAATCATTCCTCAGTTTTTTCCGGCTAGCAACTCTCCGCTTTGCGATGGTGACACTTTGAGGCTAAGCACCAATTTGGTTCCCAATGCAACTTATCGTTGGACCGGACCTGATGGATTTGTTTCAACATTGCCAACCACAGAGCGCCTGAATTTCAGCACCTCTTCCGAAGGGGAATACAACTTGGTGGTGTCCAGGAACGGTTGCAATTCGAGAGCCAGAATGGCAGAAGCTGAGTTGAATTGCCTTGTTATTGGGCATCCTTCGCTTTCAGAAATTTGTGCCGGAAGCCGTTTGCGATTCGCTTTCACCACCAAAGCAAGATTTTTTGGGCCGGGCAATGTGTTTAGAGTTGAATTGAGCGATCCGCTTGGCAATTTTACCAATCCAACTGTGGTGGGCAGTGTTTCTTCATCAAATCCAACGGAAATCCCTGCCTTAATTCCTTACAACTTGCCGTTTGGCAGCAGATACAGATTTCGAATTACTTCTACCGTTCCCTCAAATTTCGGTCTTGATGGAGACAAAAACTATAGAATCAACAGTTTAGGAGCACTGCCAAACATTGCAGATGGCTTTAGGTGTTCACCTGGAGTTGTTAACATTTCCACTAGCGGAAGTGCCTACACTTTTTGGTATGACAGTTTATATTCTCAAGTAGCCTTAGGTTGGTCTAACGCTGCAAATCCATTCAAAACCAGTTTTATTCAAACTGAGAGAACTTATATTGCCCAAAACAGTTCGGCGAGCATTGTTTCTGCCGGGCCTGCAACAAACACCATGGGCAATGGAACTTTCGAACCTACCCCGGGTAAATTTTTGAGACTAAATATAACCAGCAACTTGTTGTTCGATTCTGTAACAGTGTTTACCAATAACACAGGCACAATAACTATCAATCTGAGAGACAGTCTTGGAAACCTGATGAATACTGTGAGCAGGCCGATTCTGGCACCAGGTAGAAACAGAATTTATGTGGGCATGTATATTTTCAATGGGAGAAAGTATAGACTTGATGCAACAGGTTCTACAGTAAATTTATTCGCAAATTCTGCAGGCGCTGTTTACCCATACAACTCTACGGTTAGCTCAATTTCGATATTTGGCAATAGCGACAACAACAATAGTTATCCCTATTTTTATGGCTTAAGAGCTATCAGAACATTGTTTTGTCCAACTTCTCCCAGAGAAGTCAGGGCATACATTTCCAATGAGCACCCGAATATTACCCCAACCATCCGTCAGTTTGGCGATTCACTCACAGTCGATCCGGCAGGCCAAAACTACCAGTGGTTTTATGAGGGAAATCAAATCAGTACTTCATCAAGAACATTTCGTCCGGCAGTAAATGGCAACTACACTGTTCGTATATTGGCTGATAGTTGCTCAACTCCTGCTTCAAGTACTTACAATTACTTAATTACCAGCATTTCCTATTTATCTGGATTGTCAAATAGCACAGTTAAAGTTTTCCCACAACCTGCCTCTCAACGTGTAACGCTTGAGTCTGCTCCATGGGCCAACAGCGTGGTCGATATCCAAATATTTGACCTATCCGGGAAGCAATTACAAACGAGCTTGCAGCAAGCCGATGCAAAAGGTGCTGTGGAGTTGGGCATCCAATTGCCGAAAGGAATTTATCTGGCAAAATCAACATCAAAAGGCTCTAAAGCCGTGGTAAAACTGCTGGTTGATTAATTCAAAAGTATCACCATCAATGGAAAAACCTGTCTTTTAGGCAGGTTTTTCTAGTTTATAGCCCAAAAGTGCCGCCACAACGGCATTATTTTATTAAATAATGGAGCTGGACTTTAGTTTGTTGCAAACCAGTAAAGCCAATAAAATATTCAAGCATGAACTTTAATCAATTTACAATCAAAGCACAGGAAAGCATTCAACAGGCAGGTGAAATTACCCGTGCGAATGGCAATCAGGTAATAGAAACCGCTCACCTACTCAAAGCGCTTATTTCTCAGGATGAACAAGTAATATCGTTTTTGGCCAAGAAGTTGAGCGTAAACCCTAAGCAACTACTGGCAAAGGCCGATGAAGAAATTGCAAGTTGCCCCAAAGTCAGTGGCGGCGAACCCTATTTAAGCAATGACGCACATCAGGCACTGACAAAAGCCACCTCGTTTTTGAAGGAATTCGGCGATGAATTTGTGGCCGTCGAACATATCCTACTCGGCTTGCTAGGTGGAAAAGACAAGGTAGCCGCAATGTTGAAAGACGCAGGTATGACGGAAAAGAGCCTGAAACTGGCCATAGCAGAGCTGAGAGGTGGCTCAAAAGTAACTGACCAAAACGCAGAAGGAAAGTACAGAAGTCTTGAGCGCTATTCAATCAATCTGAATCAAAAAGCAAAAGAGGGGAAAATTGACCCTGTGATAGGGAGAGATGAAGAAATCAGGCGTGTGCTTCAGATTTTAACCCGACGCACCAAAAACAACCCTATTCTTTTGGGAGAACCTGGTGTGGGAAAAACTGCCATTGTCGAAGGTTTGGCACAACGTATTGTGCACGGCGATGTGCCTGAAAATCTAAAGTCAAAAATAGTGATTTCGCTCGACATGGGTTTATTGGTTGCAGGAGCCAAATACAAAGGCGAGTTTGAAGAACGCTTAAAATCTGTGATCAAGGAAGTGGTGGATGCTGAAGGCGAAATCATTTTGTTCATTGATGAAATTCACACATTGATTGGCGCTGGTGGCGGCGAAGGAGCCATGGATGCAGCCAATCTGCTGAAACCAGCATTGGCAAGGGGTGAACTGCATGCGATAGGCGCCACTACCTTAAAGGAATACCAAAAATATATTGAGAAAGACAAGGCTCTCGAACGCCGTTTTCAATCTGTATTCGTAGATGAGCCCAACGTGGTCGATGCGATTTCCATTTTGAGGGGAATAAAAGAGAAATACGAATTGCACCATGGGGTACGCATTAAAGACGATGCCATAATTGCCTGTGTGGAATTGAGCAACAGGTACATCACCGACCGATTTTTGCCAGATAAGGCGATTGACCTGATGGACGAAGCGGCTTCAAAAATGAGAATCGAAATTGATTCATTGCCCGAAGAACTTGATGAAGTGCAAAGGAAAATTATGCAACTGGAGATTGAGCGGGAAGCCATCAGAAGAGAAAATGACAAGGAAAAGGAAAACAAACTTTCGGCTGAACTGGCTGACCTGAACGATCAGAAAAATGAACTGTCTGCCAAGTGGAAATCAGAAAAAGAAGTGATAGACGGCATTCAAAAAGAGAAAGAAAACATTGACCGTTTCAAAATTGAAGCCGATCAGGCTGAGCGTCAGGGAGATTATGGTCTTGTGGCAGAAATACGCTACAGCAAAATCAAAAACAGCGAAGCCAAGTTGGTGGAGCTGCAACAGAAAATGAACGAGATGCACAAAAACGGCAGTGCCATGCTGAAGGAAGAAGTGTCGAGTGAAGACATTGCAGAAGTGGTGGCCAAATGGACAGGCATACCTGTGAACAAAATGCTGCAAAGCGACAAAGAAAAGCTGCTGAATTTGGAAGAAGAGCTGGGTCAGCGGGTTGCTGGACAGTTTGAAGCCATCAGGCTCATTTCAGACGCTGTGCGCAGAAGCCGGGCAGGCTTGCAAGATCCCAGGAGACCTATCGGTTCCTTCATTTTTCTGGGTCCAACTGGAGTAGGCAAAACAGAACTTGCAAAAAGCCTTGCCGATTATCTGTTCAATGATGAAAATGCCATGATTCGAATCGACATGAGCGAATACCAAGAAAGGCATGCAGTAAGCCGACTCATTGGAGCACCTCCCGGATATGTGGGTTACGATGAAGGAGGTCAGTTAACCGAAGCTGTTCGAAGAAGACCTTATTCGGTGGTGCTGCTTGATGAAATCGAGAAAGCCCACCCTGATGTGTTCAATATATTGCTGCAAGTGCTCGACGATGGACGACTTACCGACAACAAGGGTAGAGTAGCCAATTTCAAGAATACCATTATCATTATGACCAGCAACATTGGCGCTCACTTGATTCAGGATAATTTTCAAGGCATCAATGAGTTCAATGAGTTTGATATCGTGGAAGACACCAGAGTTCAATTGATGGATTTGTTGAAGAAAACCATTAGGCCTGAGTTTTTAAACAGGATTGATGAAGTAGTGATGTTCAGACCTTTGGGCAAAAAAGAAGTTCGCAAAATTGTCGAGTTCATGCTCAAGGATGTTCAAAACCGACTAAACGAATTAGGCATTCAGATTGAAACCTCACCTGAGGTGAAAGATTACCTGGGCGAATTGGGCTATGATCCCCAATTTGGCGCAAGACCTTTAAAAAGGGTTATTCAACGAAGAATTTTAAACGAACTTTCTAAAGAAATTCTATCAGGCAAGATTCAGCGAGAAAGTGTCGTGGTCGTTACTTTAGACAGCGACAACAACATCGCTTTTGAAAACCTGCAGGAGATAGAATTGTAAAAATAGTCTTCCTGAAAGCCAAAGCCCCCAGAACTTAGGGGGCTTTTTATTTGTCGAGCTTTTTTACTTTTTCAATAGCATATTCAAAGGTTTTAGAAGTTGAACACAAACTAACCCTTACAAATTTTTCCCCCTCGGAGCCAAAAATGAACCCGGGTGTAATAAAAATACCGTCATTTTCTAGTAAGTGTTCTACCAACGCTTCCCCAGATGGCCAATTGCCAGGAATTTGAGCCCAAACAAACATGCCTTCCTGACCAAGACGGTACCGGCAACCCAGCTGATCAAAAAACTTTTGAGCCATGGCTCTTCTGGTTTGGTACTCAGCCTGAAGCTCTGCAAACCAATCGTTGTCTAATTTCAGTGCCTCAATGGCGCCCAGTTGAACAGGTTTAAACATGCCTGAATCTACATTGCTTTTAACCTTCAAAACATTTTTCAATATTTCTGCATTCCCGCACAACATGCCTACCCTCCATCCTGCCATATTAAATGACTTGCTCAACGAATTGAGTTCTACGCAAGGAAAGGCTTCGATGGCACCTGCCGCCAACAAGCTCAAAGGTTTGCTATTTTGAAGCAAACCATAAGGATTGTCGTTGGCCAAAATAAACTGGTACTTCCTGGCCAAATGTGCAAAAGCATGAAACAACTCTTTGCTAGCTGCAGCTCCTGTGGGCATGTGCGGATAGTTGATCCACATCAGTTTTACAGGGTTTTTTTTAATTAAATCTTGAATTTCGTTGAAATCAGGTTCATAGTTATTCTCAGCTTTGAGTGAATAATTTACAACTATGGCTCCAGCCATCCTCGCTGCGGCGGCATAGGCCGGATATCCAGGGTTTGGCACCAGAACTGCATCACCTTCATTGAGATAGGCTTGCGACAAATACATGATACCTTCTTTCGAACCCAGCAAGGGCAAAATCTCAGTTGAAGACGAAAGATTTACACCATACATCCTAAGGTAAAATCCAGCTATGGCTTCCCTCAATGCCGGAAGTCCCTGATAAGATTGGTATCCATGGTTTCCTGCAACTTCGGCTGCGGTGTTTAAAGCTTTGACAACCTGTGCAGAGGGTGGCAAATCAGGACTTCCAATGCCCAGGTTAATCACTTCTCTACCTGCTGCTTGCCACTGGGCTATCTGCCGCAACTTGGTCGAAAAATAATATTCCTCAACTCCTGCAATTCGCTTTGCTGCTTCTATCATGTTTCTCTAGTTCCTCTTTTGTAAATGCCAAGTAAGGTCAATTTCTCGGTCACATGCTTCAAATTGCTCAATAACTCCAAAATTTCTACATCCGAATTCCACTCCAAGTCAGCATGAAAGCTGTAAGTATATGGCTTACCAACAACTGGGAGCGATTGAATTTTTGTCATATTAATTTCCCTTTGTTTCAACAAGTCAAGTGCAGCCCACAGCATGCCTGGTTTATCGGCCAATTGCATGCTAATCATGGCTTTATTGCCAATAAATTGCTCTTGGCCAGGCTGCTTTTCAACCACAAGAAAACGGGTAAAGTTTTTAGGATTGGTTTCAATATTCTTGACCAACACCTGCAGTCCAAAAAGTTTTGCTGCCCTTTCTGAAGCAATGGAAGCAACTCGATGAAGCTGTTGATCACTGATTTCCTTGGCGCTTTCGGCCGTATCGTGATGTTCAACAGGTTTCATCCATGGATGATTGTCCAGGTATTCAGCACATTGCAACAATGCCATCGGGTGGGAGCGAACTTCAGAAATAGACTCAAGGTCTTGATGCCCAACGGCTAAAAGACATTGATGAATGGGCAGATAGATTTCTCCACTTACCCAAAGTTTATACTCTTCCAGCAAAGCATAATTGGGCAATATGCTACCGGCTAGGGTATTTTCAATTGCCATAAGACCCGACATCGCTTCGCCTTTCTCTATCTTTTGGGCAAGCAAACGGAACGTGCTGCAAGGAATAATACCTGGCTTTTCAATGTTGTAATACTGGCTTGCTGCCCATTCATGAAATGAGCCTTCAATGCCTTGAATAGCAATAGGATGTATGCTTTTATCCAATGTTCAACGGGACAACTGTTGTAAAACTTCAGAACCAATTGTTCGAAGCCGGCACAAAGTTGAGGAATTTAGGCGTTGGATTTTGAAGGTTAGGTGGATAAAAACTACTTTTACCACCCGGATGGTTGGCAACAACTCTACTAACTTCGAACACTCTATATGACTCGGCCCCTTTTGCCAATACTTTTTTCACTCTGTTTATTTGTTTCGCTGAGTCTGTTTTCAGATGTAGCGCTAGCCCAAAACCAACAACAAATTCAAAGACTAAGTTTTGGGGGAAAATTTGGACTTGGCGCCAACTGGATTCGATTGCGTGAAACCTTGAAAAACGACAACCAGGTTGAAACCAGATACAGCCCTTCTTTCGGAGTGTTCTTTCAGGTGAACGGAAGTCGAAAATTTCAGTTTGAAGTAGATGTTCTGTACAGCTACAGGGGTTTTCGTGGCAATGGCAGAATTGGAGTGGAAGGCGTGGAAGAACAACGTTATCGAGAATTTGTTTACGATTCCAGGACCATCGATATTCCTTTGCTTTTTAAATTCCTTGGTGGCAATAGTCCGACAACCAGACGTGTTTTCTTTTTTGGACCATATTATAGTGGCCCTTTAAAAACGGATTATGTAGTAAACGCAAATATTGTTCCTGCCACCGATGATTTGAAAAGAGATGATTGGGGAATCATTATTGGTGGAGGCTTCATTTTTAAAACGTTTCAAAGGTATCTGCATGTTGACTTAAGGTATATGCACGGCATGCGAAATCTGGGTGATGGAATTGATGTTGAGCTACTTCCAAGCTATGGCCTCCTTTACCGAACAGGCCGAAAAGTTGTGCCTGAAAACTTCATTACATTTAGAAACAGCCAAATTTCACTTATGCTTGGTCTTAGTCTGGAAAAGGCTCAATACTACAAGTAACTTGCATTTTGAGCTGTTGCTCCATTAAATAATTGTACCTACAGCGGACAATAGTTCAGGAAATGGGTTTCAGTTTCAATCCAATTAATGTTGAAAACATGAAATTCATTTTATTTACGTGCAGCATTTTGCTTTTATCTTCAATCAACTCTACTGCCCAAAAATCTACTTGTTGCAAAAAGAGTGTAGAATCTACTGAGGCATTTGCTATGCTTGGGAATCAAACTTCATTTCAAACGGTACACAAAGCACCATTACCCTTTACATTTCAAAGCGAAAACGGGAAAACAATTCAGTTCAAAACGTCCGAGGGCACCCCAGGATCTGCATTTGAGATAAAATCTGCCAAACCAACCAAAAACGTTGTACTCATGGTGCATGAATGGTGGGGATTGAATGACCACATCAAACAAGAGGCTGAGAGACTACAAAAAGAACTTGGAAATGTAACTGTACTTGCTCTTGACCTTTATGACGGTAAAATTGCTAGCAACCCTGAAGACGCAGGCAAATTGATGGGCGAGGTTAAAGCCGAAAGGGCTTCAGCAATTGTGAAAGGTGCAATAGAATATGCCGGAAAAGATGCCAAAATCTACACCATCGGCTGGTGCTTTGGTGGCGGTTGGTCTATGCAAAGTGCGTTGTTGGCAGGAAAACAGGCTGCCGGATGTGTGATGTATTATGGCATGCCAGAAAAGGATGTTGCAAAACTTAAAGGCATAAATACTGATGTGCTGTTCGTATTTGCATCAAAAGATCAGTGGATAAACCAAGAAGTGGTCAACACATTTGAGAAGGACATGAAGGCTGCTGGCAAAAAGCTCACCGTGAAAACCTATGATGCAGACCATGCTTTTGCCAATCCAAGCAATCCGAAGCATGACAAAGAATTGGCTGCGGATGCGCATGCTGAAGTGCTGGCTTATTTCAAAGCTAAATTGAAATAAAGAATCTACCAGTCTTTGGCATTGATTACACTTTTTCAAAGTTCAAACTTTGGGTAATTTTCAATCCCAAAATGAGCAGATAATTTATTTTGGACATGACTATATGAATGGGTGAACTAAGTATTTTGCGCCAGCAAAACTTCAACACCAAATGCGCCCATTCATTTTTGTAATTTTTCTAGTTTCATGCTTTCAGGCAAAAGCCCAACATTGGACTTATTTTACAAGTCAACCTGGTAGTGGAAACAACGTAGGCAAATACTATTTATGGCTGCCATCGCAAGCCACTTCCATCAAAGGGTTAATTCTCGCATCCGAGGCCAGACTGAGTCAAATAGCAGGCGACACGCTTATTCGTAGAGCTTGTAGCGAGGCAGGTTTAGGCATTTTGGGGTTCAAAGGAACAAGTTTCGTTTCCGGATTTAGTGCTGGAGACTCGGTTCAGCTGTTGAACGCCTTGGCTCAACTGGCCGAAAAAAGTCGATTTGCAGAAATAGCCCATTGTCCATGGATACCTTATGGCACTTCGGTTGGAGGCATTTTTGCCTGGCAATTGGCCAACATCATGCCGCACAGGGTAGCCGGAATAATTGAAGACAACTCCATTTTTACAACCCAAAGCAGCGGGAGACCCAGGCCTTATGGCATTCCACTGTTGGTGAGCAGAGGTGCCAATGAGCAAGTGCAGGACAAATGGTTTCAAAGCAGGGATTCTGTATTGTCGTTCAGACGTAGAGGCGGACCTGCATCACTGTTGATCCAAGCTGGTTGCGGACACTTTAGCTGGACAAAGTTTGAAAGTACCTACATGGCTTTGTGGCTTAAAAAGCTGGTTTCAGCAAGAATTCCTGAAGTAGCCCTTACCGGGCCAGTTAGTCTGTCGCCAGTGGTAGAAAGCACGGGTTGGTTGAGTGATTCTTCCTTTTATGCACCCAACATTGAAGTAGCTTCATTCCAATCCTTTTCAGGCGTAAAGGAACTGGCTTTTTGGCATTTTGATCAGGAATTGGCCACACTTTGGAAAACCTTGCACCAAGGACAGTTTGCCAGACAAACCCAGACTGTTATTACGGCTACATATCCAGAAAGTAGTTGCCCCAATTTTCAAGCTTTTCAAACCTGCGATAATAATGTAGTGCTTGGGCTTCCCGGCAATGTATTCAACCTCAATGCATCAGCTACATCTGGTTTGCCGGTAAGGTTCGGCACATACAATGGAGGTTTTCAGATGCAAAACAATGAAGTGAAAGCGACTTCAGGCGCTTTGGAAACAAATGGTGCCACTGGCTGGGTGATTGCGGTACAAGAAGGCAACGAAAATTTTCAGTGCTTCGAAAGAGCCTTGCGTTTTCAGGTTCGGGCAAAAACCACAGGAACTGCGCAAACTGTAACTTTTGCTCCTTTAGCAGATCAGGAATTCACGTCACCTCCTTTCCCTACTCAGGTTTCTTTATCGAGCGGACTCACGCCGGAAGTCTTTGTTGAAACAGGCTCTGTAACTTATAGCAATGGAGCTTTTACTATCCTTCCCTTCCCTCGGGGAACCTCGACAGTCATTGTGCGCTATGGCCACAGTGGCGATGTTAGTCATGCAACAGCTACATCACGACTAGACACTTTTCTGATAAACAGAGCTGATTCTGTGACTTTCATCAGGTTGAAAAAAGACCCATCAGACATTCTGAGCCTTTATCCAAATCCAACTGAGGACGGCTTATTTATAGTGGTTCCAACAGGTGAAAAAGCGAAAAGCATCAGGATTTTGAACCTTCAAGGTCAGGTGAAAAAGCAATTCCAAACTGCTATTTCCGGCCAGGTATTTATTGAAGTGAGAGATTTGCCAATTGGACAGTATTTGCTTGAAGTGGAAACGGCCAAGCGAAAACATGTGACCCGTTTTACTAAAATGGCTCCTTAATTTGATTTCAATAAGCTTGTTGAAAAAATTCCCAAGCCTGGTCAGCTTGCAAATGAAGCATTTCGAGGCCACCTAAAATAAAGGCACCTTGAGCTTTTCCTTTTTGCAAAAAGACAGTTTCTTCCGGGTTATAAACCAGATCCATCAGAAAATGGCTTTGGCTAAGCAAGTGATATGGAATAGGAGGAAAATTTTGGACCGCCGGATACATACCAACCGGAGTTGTGTTCACAATGAGCGTATTGCGAGCCAGTATTTCCGGTGAAAGCTCACCGTATGTGAATTGGTTCTCGTTTTTAGTCCTACTTACTATGTTCACTTTCAATCCAAGATCTTCAAGGGCTACTTTTACAGCCTTTGATGCGCCGCCGGTGCCCAACACCAGGGCTTGAGTATGTTCTTGCAGGTTGCAATGGTTTTTCAAGGATTGGCTAAAACCAACGTAATCTGTGTTGAAGCCCTTCCACCTGCTTTCTCCAAAGCGCACAACGGTGTTCACAGCACCTATTCGCATTGCCTTTTCATCTATCTCGCTAAGAAAAGGCATTACCTCTTGCTTGTAAGGAATGGTAACATTGAAGCCCAATAAGTTGGGTTGATTTTGAACAAGCTGCTCTAAAGCTTCAATTCGGTCTAACTCAAACAATTGATAATCATGTTCAATGAGACCCAACTGCAGAAATTTTTGGTTGAAATAGTTCTTCGAAAACGAATGAGAAAGTTTTTTACCTATCAGCCCAAACGTTTTCAAAATATCTGGATTAAGCAGTTGCTTTTTTATTCAGCAAAGATTTGACCCCGCCCCACAACAAGGGCGCTACAGAAAGAAACACAATGGTAAGTACAACTTTTTCAAAATTGGCCTTTACCCATTCATTTGAACCTAAAAAATAACCGAGAGATGAAATACTGGATACCCAAATAATAGCACCTGAAATGCAATAAATGATGTATTTTCTATATTCCATGCTTCCAGCACCTGCCACAAATGGAGCTATTGTGCGCACAATGGGCATAAATCGGGCTAAAATCACAGCTATCCCACCTTTTCTGGCAAAGAACTCCTCGGTAGAAATGATATAATCTCTTTTCAAAAAGAGAATCCTCTCTTTCGATTTTATGTAATTGCCGAATTTATTGCCCACAAAATAATTGAGGTTATCTCCCAGCAAGGCAGCCAAAACCAGTAAAGGAATAATAATAAGCATGTCTAACTTTCCGGTGGTGGAAGACAGCAAACCAATGGCAAACAATAATGAATCACCCGGCAACAAAGGCATGATCACGAAGCCTGTTTCAACAAAAATTATTAAAAAAAGAATGGCGTAGGTGAGTTGATCGTAGGTATCGAGAAATTGAGAAAGAACAGTTAAAGGGTCCTTTAAAAATTCAAGCAAAAAATGAATAATCTCCATATTAAGTTGTGTTGTTTTACATTTGATTTAGAAAATGTGAAAAAGTATCACCTCGCAAACCTAGTCGAATGGTTTCGAGTGGAATCACTTCCCGGGGAGAAATGTTTCCTAAATTTACATTGGCTCCCAGCAGTTTAATGAACCAAACTTGCTGCTCTTTTTGCGGTGCTTCCCAGATTATTTTATCGAATGGAATCTGAGTTAGAATTTCTTCTACCAAACCTTCCCGCACTTCGCCGCTGCTTCTGAATAGCCCAACGTTGCCACCTTCTCTGGCTTCGCCAATCACTTTCCAAGCCCCTGCATCTAGCTCGCTTTGCATCAGTTTTATCCACTTGTAAGGCGGAATAATTTTTTCGGCGTCTTTACTTCCTACTTCTGAAAGCACGGTTACTTCTTTTGCCAATCGGCTGATGTAATTACATTTTTCTTCGTGAGGAAGTTCTATGGAGCCGTCAGAAACTTCTGCATATTCGACTTGAAATTTGTCCAGGATCTTCAGGTAATCGTCGAACTGGTTTCTAACAATAAAAGCCTCGAAAAGAGTACCTCCAAAATAGGTATTTATGCCTGCTTGCTTGTAAACAGCTATTTTTTCTTGAAGGTGGGGTGTTACATAAGAAGTTGCCCAACCGAGCTTTACCAAATCTACATGGTCTGAAGCAATAGACATAAAATCTTCGGCTTCACGCACACTCAAGCCTTTGTCCATAGCCATGGTAAGACCCGAAACCCTGGGCTTCTCAGTGCGTTCCGGAAGCTTGGAAAGGGTGTAATTCATCAATTATTTGAGTCGTATTATTACTTTTTATATTGCGCAATAAGCTTATACAAAGCCTTTTGTGTGTCGAGATCATCGAAAAATTCGAGCAACTCGGTATGCAATTCAAAGTCCAAAAGTAGTGCATTTTCTAATATGGCTAGCGCTTCTTTGTATCGATTGGCTCCAATAAGGTATGCTGTGGCCCTGTAAAGCAGCTCAGCTTCTGTTGGCATTTCGTCAATTCCAGTGTTCACAATAGACAATGCCTGATCAATATCGCCTTGTTCGTAGTAGATATATGACCAGTCGAGCCAAAGATCTACATTGTAACTGTCGAGTTCATACACTTTTTCGTAGGCCTCTAGCGCACTTACCACATTCCCTAGCTCAAACTCAGCCTGCGCCTTTCCATGCCAAAAGGCATCGTTTTCAGGATTGAGTTTGATGGCTTTGTTGAAGAAAAACAAAGCTTCCGAATATTTTTCAAACCCCAGCAAGCAAGCGCCTACGCCATAGTGGGCATCGTCGTACTCAGGGTCTAATTTCAAGGCCTGCCGGTAATAATAAATGGCCTGATCAAAGGAGTTTTTTTCTTCGAATGCTGCACCTAGACAAACCCAACACTCGGGAATGGTTTTGTCGAGTTCCAGGGCTTTTTTATATTCTTCAATGGCCTTGTCGTATTCAGCCATGTTCATGTACACCGAGCCGAGGTGAAAATAGCCTAAAAACTGTTTTTCGTTGATGGCCAACGAAAGTTCAATGGCTTCAATGGCTTTGTCGTATTGCTTGAGTTTATTAAAAGTTACCCCTTTATTGAGCCAGGCTTTGAAGTTGAATGGGTCGGCCTCAATCAGTTCGTCGTACACTTCGAGGCAGGTCTCAAGGTTTCCGGCAAGCTCGTAGCAATACAGCAAATCGTTGAGCGCATCTTCGTTGGTAGCATCTAGTTTTATGGCTTGCTTGTAGCATTCCACGGCCTCTTTGAGCATCCCTTTTTGAAAATATCCGTTGCCCAGCACGTAGAAAAGCCTGTCTTTTTCTTCAACGTGATGTTGCATTTCTTCCAGGTAAGTGATGAGCTGATCGAAATCTGCTTCTTGACTTAAAATGCTGGATTTGAGCATAATTAAGTCGATTTCGAATGGATAATAATGCTCAGCTTTGGCCACTATTTCTTTTGCCCTTACCAAATCGCCTGAGTCCACCAACAAGTGGGCGTAGTCGAGCAATAAATTGGTGGAATAGGGATAGCTTTCCATGGCCAATTCACAAGCCTTTCTGGCCTCTTCCAGTTCATTTGCCTGCATGTAGTGCTGAATAATGCTTTCGTAGTCGTCGAGATCGAAGAAGTAACTTGTTTTACTCTCCAGCATTTCTTCATAACGGCTCACCAATACCCTTTGCTCCTCTGCATCGAATGCCTCTTCTTCTTGCATATTTACAGGTTAAGTCGTGTTACAATTAGTTTAATACCCCTCATGAAATGGCTTAAACGTTGGTTAAAAGTGGTGAATCAATTTTTAAGTTCCAACAAAACAAATGCCTAAAAAATTACCTGAGCGTTTAAGTGGTTGAAATTGAGCAGATTTAAACAGCAAAATCTTTAAATAGATACTGAGTTGGAAATCACAACGAAAAAATTAGTTCAAAAAAGGCCTATGAGCTTATTTTTTCAAAACTAAAGTTCACACCAACTGCCGCCTGTACATCTGAATAGTGTTTTCCAATCCAAAATATAAGGCATCGCAAACAAGGGCATGACCAATGCTTACCTCCAGAAGGCCTTCCAGGTTTTGCTTTAAAAATTTGAGGTTATCCAGGTTCAAATCATGGCCGGCATTGATGCCCAAGCCCAATTGATTGGCATACCGTGCTGCTTCCCGAAAAGACAAAACTGCTGCTTCTCTATCAGAATAATAATGCTCTGCATAAGGCTCGGTGTAAAATTCAATCCGGTTTGTGCTTGTAGCTTTGGCAGCTTCTAAAATAGCTTTATCGGGTTCTACAAATAAAGAAACCCTGATGTTTGACTCCTGAAAACGGGCCACCACATCTTTCAAAAACGATTGATGCACCACCGTGTTCCAGCCTGCATTGGATGTGAGCGCACCCGGTGGGTCGGGCACTAAAGTTACCTGATGTGGTTTCACCTCACACACCATGTGCATAAACCGTTCATCGGGATAGCCTTCAATATTGAATTCAGTGGTTACTACTTCTTTGAGCTCAAAACAATCGCTGTATTTCACATGCCTTTCGTCGGGTCTTGGATGGACAGTGATTCCTTCGGCGCCAAAACGTTCGCAGTCTTTGGCTACCTGCAAGAGGTTGGGTTTATTGCTTCCTCTGGAATTTCGAATGAGGGCAATCTTGTTAATGTTTACACTCAGTTTGGTCATGTTTAGGCAATGGATTCTATTTTATGACCTCTCAAAAATTCGTCTGCTGTCATCTTCTTTTTACCCTCGGGTTGTAGTTGAATTACTTCCAACCAATAATCGTTACATGCAATAAGAAACTGCTTTTTATTTACCACTTCAAAAGTTCCAGAAACCACATTTTCCACAGGTTTTTCACACACCTGCACTTCATGAATCTTGCAAATTTTGCCATTGAGCATCAACCATCCGCAAGGGTGTGGATTCAGACCACGGACCAGATTGCGCACTTGTTCTGCCGATTGTTCAAAGTGCAGCCTTCCTGTTTCTTTGCTTAATTTTGGTGCCTTTTTCAGTTCGCTTAGGGCTTTTTGGGGAATTTGGTTAAAGTTTCCTTGCTGTACGGCTTCAACTGTTTTTACCAGCAATTGGGCTCCCCGCAGCATAAGTCGGTGGTATAACGTTCCGGCAGTGTCGCTGGCATGAATTGGCTCTTCGTCTGTGAGCAGCAAGTCGCCGGTATCTATTTCATGTTTGAGAAAAAAGGTGGTCACGCCTGTTTTTGCTTCTCCGTTTATAACAGCCCAATTGATGGGCGCAGCACCCCGATATTGCGGCAAAAGAGAGCCGTGAAGATTGATAGTTCCCAATCGAGGCATACTCCAGACCAAGTCAGGAAGCATGCGAAAAGCGACAACCACTTGCAGATCTGCCTTGTAGCTACTTAGTTGTTCTAAAAATACGGGATTTTTCAGTTTTTCAGGCTGAAGAACAGGCAACCCTAATTTCAGCGCAGAAGCCTTTACCGCTGTTTCGTGCACCTGCAAGCCACGACCCGAAGGCTTGTCGGGAGCGGTAACCACTGCCACCACCTGAAAACCAGCCTCGACAAGTGCCTCTAAGCTGGCTACTGCAAAATCGGGAGTGCCAAGAAATACGATGCGAAGGGGTTGGTTACTGTTCATAGGGTGCGAAGTAAGGGTTTTAATGGAACAGTATGTGAAACCTGTTTGTTCAATATCGGTGCTGTTGCCACAAATTGAATGGTAATTCTCATCAGATTGAAAAAAATTTGTTTAAAATAACCCTGAGGTCACTTCATTCTAAACAACGTTTAATCACCATTCCAGAACAAATTTTATAGTGAACAAGGGCTGCCTTTAAAACCTGATGTTTACTCAATCAAGCCATTCAGCAATCGATTCATAAAAGCCATCCTAACATAGTGTTCAGCCTCAATTGATTGTATATTTTTTTTCTTTGGTTTTCTAAACAAGGCTCCACCGGTTCATTCATTTTGTTTCGCTTTTTGAAAATCGGCTACTCATTCAAGTAAAGTTCTGGTTTTATCCAATCCGATTTTAGCATTCCCATAATAACCGTATCTGTAAACCTCCCTTCGAAATAGAAATTCTGCCTGAGGTGCGCCTCTTTGGAGAAGCCCAGTTTTTCGCAAAGCAACATAGAGGCTTCATTGTTTGGATTAATGTCTGCTTCTATCCGGTGAAAGCCTATACTTTCGAAGCCAAAGCGAAGTAGTTCCTTGGCAGCTTCTGTGGCAAACCCTTGCCGCCAAAAAACAGGAAAAAACATATAGCCCAATTCTGTTTTAAAGTTGCCGGCATCTATCCTGTAAAACCCAATACTGCCTATCATGTCACTTGTTGTTTTCAGAAAAACACCCCACTGAAAGGCCGATTTTTCCGAACCTGACTTGTGTAACATAGCTATCATTTCTTCTGCATCATGCACAGATTTGGCAATGGGTCTGTCCAGGTATTGCATGGCATGAAGATTGCTGCGCAGGGCAAAAAGCGATGAAGCGTCCTGGCTTACCAAAAGTCTCATGTAAAGTCTTTCGGTTTCAAACTTTGGCATGAATTCAGGAAAGTTTAAAGGTACAATTGGGTTCATTTGCATTGTTAACTTGCTTTATGCCCTTACCAATTCTACCCATTCGCTGGACCTGATTTCGTACAAACCTTTGTCCAAAACATCAACACACACTGCATTTACCCTCAGTTGCTTGTGTTTTTCGAACAGCCTGTTCTCGTATCGAAACCTGGCTCTAGTCGGAATATGCACCAAAGGGATGGGGGTATTTATCTGCATTTCCAGTTGCCCGTTGGGAAGTTGGGCTACTGGAGCTACTTCGGCCAAGTGGTTGAAAAGGTAATATTTTGCCACGTCCAATCTTTTGGCTTTGTACCTACTGCGTCGCTTTTCTATCAGTTTAAAATACCTACCCTGAAACAAAAACAACTGACCCAATTCAAGATCTTCTACACACGGCATCCTGTTTTGCTTTTTCAATGGATGGTCAAAGTTTTTCAACGCTTTTTGCAACACAGGATCTGAACAAGAAGAAGCACCGGGACAGCTTGCGTGTGCCTTTATAATGGCATGCAATTCATTTTCAAAAACACCTTCGGCAATAAAAGCATGCAGCAAGTGTGTGTAGGCAGATTTCCATTCCTCCCCATGTGGTTTCACTTTGTTTTTATATTGGGCAAAAGTGAGCAAATGCGCCACTTCGTGTAGGTAAGTGATGAGGAAGGCATAGGGATTTTGGTCGCCATTTACGGTAATTTTATGTTTACCGCTCTGGTGCGTGTAGTCGCCGAGTTTGGTTCTCCTTCCCGCTGTTATTTTAAAGTGAAAGGTGTGGGTTTTCCAGAGTTCGAAACAAGGTTCTACCGCCTTATCAGGAAAATATCTGGCAAAAAGCAGAAGCTCTTTTTGGGTTTTGGCGTCCATATTGCAAAGGTGGGAATTTAATTGAAACCAGAACTCAGTCATGGTTTTTATCTCAATCTTGTAGTGCTATTTCCACTTGCTGAAAGCGGCTTTTTTCAATTCATCTCTGATCACTTTGCCATGCCTAAAATTTATTCCAGGTTTAGAAATGCTGGCCTTGGTCACCTGTGAAGTTACCGTTTCTCCCCTGCTCGAAATGTGCCAAAATCTCCTAATATCACCAGGTAACCCCCCAAAAGCTTTTCAGGAACCAGCTCAATGAGCCCTTCCAAAACCTCCACTACATCGGCGGTACTCACCGTACTTTGCTGACTTAAAATTCCTGCTATTTCCCGCAATTCTAGCTTTCCATTGCTTTTTGCCTGGGCATAGTAGCGCTTTGGCTTTGCGGCGTTTTGGGGTTGTGTTTTTCCAATACTACAAAAGGAATTGGCGTGGCTTTTTCAATTTAAATAAAGTTATATCTTTTATATACTAAAGCAGTGTGTTATAACATGTTCTTAAAAGTTCGATGTTGCATAGTCTGCAGGAAAAAACGTAAGTCATTGATAGTCATAGTGCCTGATGGTACTTGATAGGTATAAATCAGATATTGATTATTATTCCATCCTTACGTTTAGGCTCTGGTTTGGCTTGCCCAACTCGTCTGTTTTTTATGAAAATAAAGATTTGCAAAGACCCACATCCTGGCGGTAGGTTTCAAGCCATTTTACCTCAAAAAATCCAGGTATTGCTCATACTCCCGAATGTAGTCTTCGGCGTCATAGCCATGCGAGGCCAGCACGAGGCACACAGAGCCAGACGAAAAATTGATTTCCGAAGCCCAGATTCCAGGAGGGATATGCAAGCCGATATACGGTCGGTTGAGTTGAAAGAGGCGCTTGGTTTTTCCATCGTCGGCCAAAACTTCAAAACTCCCGCTAGCGGCAAACAAAAGTTGATGACAGGCTTTGTGTGCGTGCGCCCCTCTCGATTCACCACCGGGTATATCGTACAAATAAAACACCCGCTTAATTGGAAAAGGAACATCGGTGTCGCCATGAACAGGGGTTATGTTTCCTTCTCTGAAGGTGATTTTGGGAAGGTAGATCAAGGAGCAGTCGAATACAGAAATTGCCATATAAGGTGAAGTTCAGTGCTCAAAAGTAGCAATCGAACAGCAGCTACCAACATGAGTGAGATTTAGAGTTCTTGTCTTTTTACCGGCACATATATGTCGGCATTAAAAGAATAGGCCAGTGTACGAAAGTTTTTTCGATAGATGAGAATCAAGGCTTGAATATTTGAATTTTGCTCCGGTGCCCGAAACGAAGCTATTTTTTTCCAATCCACCTTTTCACCGTAATATTTTTGTGCGTTGGTGGTATTCCTTCCTGCTTGTTCAGATACAACGAGGTATTGAAACCGATACTCGTCCAGGTGATATTGCCTACGCCTCGGGCCATGAGAGCCTCTGATCAGATATTGGAAATCGCTTCCTGCTTTCAATACAGCATAATAATAGGCATCGTCGCCAATTACCCTTGAATTTGGCGGAATATGTTGGGCTACAAACTGCTGCAAGTCACTATGACTGCGGTCGTTCAATGTGATGAGTATGAACAGCATTTTCACAGAAAACAGACCTAAACAAAAGGTAAGAAAAGCATAACGAATATATCCAAAACGGGTTTTCCACCCAGCCGAAACTTGCTGAGTTTGCAACAAATAAAGACTTTGAAACAGCAAAAAATACCAGAAAAGTATAATCAAAGCCGAGTACATCCCTGTGTCTGTGATGAACAAGTAAAATGAAGCAATGGCAGCCAACAGGCCAAAAAGCACGGGCTTTTGCCAATGTTTGAATGAGAGTAAAACAGCCAAAAGAGCAGGCACCAGAATAAAATATTGGTAGCTTGGAACAAAACCATGACCACCTACGTACATGGCAAATAGGTTTGATTTTTTCGGACTGACCGGGTCTGCCGATGGAGCAAAGAAATAATCGGCCCAAGGCTGAAATCCTCCAAAACCAAAGTAAATCCACAACAAGTACATGCATCCAGCTATCAAGGCAATGGTGGCAGCCATGCCAACAATTCTAAAACGCATTTGAAAAAGACAAACCAGCACATAAGCAGCCCAGAAAGCCACCAATAAAAAGGCAGGCCGGGGCGAAACCAGCAAACAAAAACCCGAAAGCAAACCTGCTAATACTACCCATTTCCAAGCACTGCTTTCCAACATTTTGTAGGACATAAATGCGACAGAAATCATACACAATACTGCCATGGAGTCCATTCTGCCGGAATGCATGGATTGGGCAAAAATCGGATCGGCCAACAAGCAAGCCATGATAGGCCACCGCCATGCTTTGTCAATTCCGGCACGAGCGGCAAAAAGCCAAAACACCCAAATAGATAAAAAGCCAGAAAGCAAACCCAACATGCGGTTTTGAAATATGCCAAAGCCAAAAATTTTGAACACGGTAGCGTTCAACAGCATATAGCCCGGTCCGTATGCTTTGGCCTGAGGGTTATGAACTTCGAGCAAAGGAGAAACCGGAGCTTCGAATCCATTTCCTTCGCTGAGGCTTAGGCTTAAACTGGCAAAATATGTTTCGTCGAACCAAGGAATAGGGCTTTTTGTAAGCGTGATGATATGCACCAACACAAGCAACAAAACAATGGCCTTGCAAAAATTTAGCATAGGCCGGGAAAGACAAATGGGGGCTGGTTCATCAATAGTTTCGTGCAAATATCGGGGCAAAGTTAGTATTGCCAAGCCGAAATGTAGGCATCGATTCGTTTTTAACCAGGTATAGCAGGTTTTCAGACAATAGCCGTTTCTCGTCGTTCGCCAATTTGCTGTCGCCACATGGCCTGGTACAAACCTTTTACCTCGAGCAAAGCCTGGTGCGACCCTTTTTCAAGTATTCTTCCTTTTTCCATCACATAAATGCGGTCGGCTTTCATTACCGTTGAAAGTCTGTGTGCCACCATCACCACCAAATGATTTTTTCCAGCACTTATCTTCTCAATGGTTTTCATAATTTCTTCTTCTGTAAGCGAGTCGAGGGCAGAAGTAGCTTCGTCAAAAATTAAAATCTGAGGGCTTCGTAGCAATGCTCTGGCAATAGCAAGTCGCTGCTTTTCGCCGCCAGACACCTTCACACCTCCTTCGCCAATGTAGGTATCAAGACCGTTGTCGGCTCTTGCCATCAGGTTTTGGCAAGAGGCCATGTCCAATACATTCCAGAGCTGTTGATCAGTGGCGTCAGGATTTACAAACAGTAAATTTTCCCGAATAGAGCCAGCAAACAAATGCGTTTCCTGGGTTACCAATCCTATTTGATTTCTTAGCATGTCAAGGTCAATTTCTTCCACCTTGTGGTTGTCGAACACAATATTGCCTTCTTGTGGTCTGTACAAACCAACCAGCAACTTGATAATGGTAGATTTTCCTGAACCTGATGGACCCACAAATGCGATCGTTTCTCCTTTTCCAACCTCCAGGTTTACTTGCTCAACGGCTTTGTGCTTGCTATTTTCATAGCTATAAGACACCTTTTGAAATGCCAAACTTGAAATTTGGTTCAATTGAACAGGATTCTCAGGCTTGGCCTCTTTGGGGATTGCCATGATGGCAGCAAAATTTTCAAGCGAAGTCTCAGACTCCCGAAATATGCTGACCACATTGCCCAACTCCAGTAAAGGGTTGAAAATGGCAAAAGAGTAAAACAGCAGAGTCATAAACTGGCCCGGTGTAACCTCACCTTTATACACCAGAAATAACAAGAGAAACATGATGCCTGTGCGCAGCAAATTTACCACGGTGCCCTGCGCAAAGCTGAGCATGCGCAAATACTTAACTTTTTGAAGTTCGAGGTCCAAAATCCGGTCGGTGGTTCTGTTTAACCGAACAGTTTCTTGCTGGGCCAAACCGAGTGCCTTTATCAACTCAATATTTCGAAGCGATTCTACGGTTGAGCCAGCCAACTCGGTACTTTGTGTCACCAAGTGTTTTTGTATTTTCTTAATTTTGCCACCTAGAAAGTAAGTAACAGAACCTAACAGTGGAACAGTTGACAAATAAGCTGGCACCACCAACCAATTTACCGTAGAGGCATAAAACGCAACAAAGGCAAGACCAACAGAGGCAGTAAAAACTATATTTACTGAGGCTGAAATTAGTCTTTCAACATCATTTCTAACTTTCTGTAGCACGTTCAAAGTGGTTCCGCTTCGCTGATTTTCAAACACATGGTAGGGAAGATCAAGCGAATGCGCCAATCCGTCAGCATACATGCGGGCACCTACCCGCTGGGTAATTACATTTACAAAATAGTCTTGAAAGTTTTTTGCAATACGGCTCACCAAAGCCACCCCAACAATGGCAAGCAACAGTAAACCGGCTCCTTTAATAAATTCAGATTGATAGTATGCGGGAGCTTGATTCAGGTATTGATCTATTATTCGGCCTACTAAATAAGGATCGAACATGGAAAAAACCTGATTTATCATGGCAAGCAAAAGTGCTAAAGCCACCAGATCTTTGTGTCGGGCCAAATAAGGAAAAAGTACTTTCATAAATGAAGTTGCATAGTTCTGAAAATTAGGCGGAATTCTGCTACTGGAATGGTGGATAATTCTGAAAAGCATGGTTCTTACATGTCAGAATTGACAGGGTTCTTAGCCTTCTTTTGTAAAAAACTCCTGGCTCAACCAGCGCCCCGACTTTGAGATTTAGATGAATGTAAGCCTTTAAACTGGCTTTCTAAATACATACAAGTGATTCAACCCCGCCTGAAAAGTTCCTTGGAAGGTGACAGAAAAACCTGCATTTTTAAATATTTGAAAAGTTTGTTCGGGCTTTAAACCATAGTGCTGACCGGTTTCCATGCCTTTCACCAAACGTATTTTCTTGAGAAACGCCAACATATCATCCACAACAGGAGAAGGAATGGTCATCACAACTTTGCCGCCTGGTTTCAAACAAGCAAAGCAAGCTTCGGCAAAATCTGGCTGCTTGTCTAAGGAAACATGCTCCATCACAGCAAGCAAAGTCACAACATCAATAGATGCAGCCTCGAGCCCAACTTCTTCGGGAAAAGTGCCTTGCAAATATGTGACCTCACTCAATGGGGATTTTTCTGCCAACAAAGGGTCGATTGCAAAACCTGATAAATTTTTCTTCTTTAAGGTCGAGAACAAGGCTGCATCCCAACTTCCAATATCGGCTACCACAGCATTTGGGGGAATAAACCTATCGGCCATCCAAATGCGCCAGCTTTGCAACAATCGATCGAGCCATGTTAGTTTTTGCTTCACTGCTTCATAAATTTTTGCCCGATAAAGCTGAAGAAGAAGCTATATAAAATAGTTTGAAAGCCTAGTATAATCAAGGTGATGGCAGGAACTACTTCTCTGCTGGTTTTAGCAGGGTCGAGCGGACTAAATCCTAATTTGTTCCAACCCAGAAAAGCTTCGACCGAAACAAAAAGGCCTACCAACAGCATGAGCAAGCCCACCACCAAACCCATTTCCATACTTACCCAACCAAAAGCAAAGCGCATGTCGTCGGCTGCAGGAATCAGTTTCCGCTCATAGGCAAACATGCGGGTGAAAAAATAAATAACGATAGACTGATAACCCAAAATGACCAATAAATTAGCGTACATAAGGGTATGAATGTCGAGAACTATGCCAAAAAACTGAATAGGCGTTGAAATGAGCACACCAGATAGCACGGCGCCGAGCACAAGCAAAAATACACCTGGGTACAGAAAAAGCCATGAAGGACTGTACAACAACAGAAAACGAAGGTGACGCCAACCGTCACGCCAGGTGTTGAGGTGCGAAGGGCCGGGTCGGCCAGATTTACTTAGACGTGTTGGCACTTCAGCCACTTTCAAGCCAAACAAAGCAGCTTTTACCACCATTTCTGATGCAAACTCCATTCCTTCAGACTGTAGCTCCAATTCCAGCATTTTATCTCTGTCGAAAGCCCTGATGCCGCAATGAAAATCTTTGATTTTGATGCCAAAAAACAGACGGCCAACAAACGACAATACCGGATTTCCGAGGTATTGGTGCAACCAAGGCATGGCTCCGGGTTCTATACCACCTTTAAAGCGATTGCCCATCACAAGGTGTTTGCCTTGCTTCAGTTTCTCAACGAAAGGTGCCAGGTTTTCGAGGTCGTAACTATCGTCTGCATCAGCCATTACTATCCATTTGCCTTTCGCCTCTTTAATGCCTCGCTTAATAGCTGCTCCGTATCCTTTGGTAGGTTCATGCACTACTCTGGCACCAGCTTGAATAGCCAAGGCCACAGAGTTATCAGTACTTCCATTGTCGACCACCAACATTTCGCCTTCAAACCCTGATTGGCTTAAAAAGTGCAAAGCCTTGCGAACACATGTTGCTACTGTGGCAGATTCATTGAGGCAAGGGCATAAAATGGTAAGGGAAGGACTCAATCTAATAATCAGGCGAAAGGTGTATTGGGTTTCAAAAATGAATAAAATATCAGGATTGACCACGCTGTGGCAAACCAGTTGTTATTTTATCATTAAGGTGCCTTGGTAAATTCCTTTCAATGCAGCTCTTTTCAAAGGAGCAATGTTGATGCTGATTTTCGCAATTAATGTGGGTTTGTTGCCATTTGGAGTAAAGTCTTTGCTGGCTATTTCGGTCAAATCAATCTCAGCATCTCCGCCCGCCACTGCTTTCATGCTTTCTTTCCAAATAGGATTTGCACCTGAAAAACCTGTCACATCAATTCTTACAGAATCGCCTGCATCCAGGTTTTCACTTGGAATACCTATGATCCACCTACCAAGTTCCTGGCGTTTAATTTCTGCCTTTTTATCCTGGTTGTAAGCGCCTGGCTTCACGTTCATTTCACCACTCAAAGCTTTTACTTCTTTGGCGTTGTTTTTAACGGTAACAAGTTTTCCGCCACCCCATGGCATGGCAGCCATAAAAAAGAAAGAAAATGAAGCTGCGGATAGTCGGAGAAATGTTGTTTTGAAATTCATGACTTTATGGTTTTATGTGAATGTAAACTGGAAAATGGTCGCTGTAGCCACCCAAATATTTTTTGCCTGCAAAAGTGCGGAAAGGCTGCCCAGCAAATCGCTCATCTGTTTCCTGCAACCACATTGGGTTGTAAACAGCGGCTGAACCTGAAACAACGGCAAATTTGCTTTTGGAATTGGAAAAAGCAGCTGAAAAAATAATCTGATCGATTAGGTTTGGCTTCTTCTGATAGTAAAGTGAGCCAACATTGTTTTGTTTCAAAGGCTCCATAGCATTGGTAAGTGTTGGACTGCCTTCTTTTCCATTCACCAAATATTTAACTGGGGAATCGAAAGGCTCGTCGTTAAAGTCTCCAATAAGCATAATTTTTGCCTGTGGGTCTCTAGCCAAAATGGTGTCAACCGTGTACCGGGCTACTTCGGCCGATGCCTGCCTTTTTGGCCTGCTAGCTTCTTCGCCTCCTCTTCGGCTTGACCAGTGATTTGCCAACACATAAAAGATTGTTTTTCCATAAGAAAATTGTGCCAGCAAGATATCTCTGGTATTAAAATTGGGTTCATCGGGCAAAGAAACAGGTAAAGGCCTGGCAAAATTTACTTTATAAACTCCTGATTTGTAGGCAATGCCAACATCAATACCCCGAGCGTCCGGAGAATCGAAGTGAACAAGCTGGTATTTTTTGCTTTTAAGTCGGTCTTGGTTCAACAACATTTCAACTACTTGCCTGTTTTCAATTTCTGCGAAACCAATAATTTCAGGCCCATCTGCATCGCCTAAGCTATCAACAACACGGGCAATTCTGTCAAATTTAATTTGAAGCCTACCTTCATCCCACTTCAATTCGCTGGTGGGCAAATATTCAGCATCGTCTATATCGGGGTCATCTTCTGTGTCAAAAAGATTTTCAACATTATAAAATGCAATGGTGTGGTTGCCCTTTTGTGCCTGAGCCTGAAAGACTTGGCTCAATAATAGGCTAAAGAACAAACCAAGGAAAAACAGTTTTCTGAATGGAGACAACATGAAATGATGTTTACTTTGAGGCAAATCTAACAGAAAGAGAACAACCATGCAGAACAGCAACATAGAATTAACAGTAAGTTTAGACAGCAACAACATACCCGAAACTATCCAGTGGAGAGCCAGCGATTTCGCTGAAGGCAATGCTCAGCAAACTAAAGCCTTTGCCCTTGCCATTTGGGACGCCGACCATAAATCTATCATGAAAATTGACCTTTGGAACAAAGACATGGAAGTGGCTGAAATGAAAATGTTTGCTATTCAAAGTATCGGAGGTTTAGGCGAAACACTTTTCTCGTCTACCGGAGATGAAGAAATGCAGCATGAAATACATCAGCTCTGCGACAAATTGGCCGCCATTTTGAAAAAGCAACAAGATGAAGCCAAATAATATTTAAATTCGGCTTTAAGCTCAATAAAAGAAAAACCCGGTATAGACCACCAGGTTTTCTTTTTAAAATGAATGATTATTCAATCCCTTCTAAAAATTCAGCGTCCTTGTTTCGCATTCTTTCAGCCTTTTGAGGTCTATTGGCTTGCAATTCTTTACGCCATTCTTTCAATTTGGTCAGCTGTTCAGCGGTTAAAGTAGCCTTCATTTCCTTTCTGTAATCTTCTTGGATAGCTTTTACTTTGGCCTTAAAAGACTCTTTGTCTTCACCATAAACCTTCTTTACCTCTTTCATTTGGGTAATTCTGGATAAATTGAGTTTGCCTACTTTTTCTCTCTGCTCAGCAGTTAGCGCCAATTTTTTCGTCATGGTTTCTGTCATTTTAGTTGCACGAGCTTCAGGATTAGCTTTCTCGCCCCCTTTGTGACCACGGTGCCCGGTACCAGGCTGAGCAATTGCGACAGTGCTTGCTACTGCAAACATGAGGGCTAAGAATTTCCAGTTTTTCATAGTAAATTGATTTTGAGGTTTAGAGACAAAAACGTTGCCAAGGTTTAGTTGGTAGCAAAACAATTTATTCTGGCGAGCCTACAATTTAAGGTTCTTGGCTTAATTTTCAGATATTTGCGCCATTGTTATTGCACCCATAAATTAGAATTTATTCAAAATCGGTGCATCAGGAACACTTTACAGATATGAAAAAAATTGCGGTTTTCACTTCAGGAGGCGATGCTCCGGGCATGAATGCTGCCATACGTGCCGTAGTGCGCATGGCTGTTTACAACGGTTTAGAAGTGTTTGGTATAAAAAGAGGCTATACAGGCATGATCAAAGGCGACATATTTAAAATGGAGTCATATTCTGTGAGCAACATTGTGCAGCGGGGAGGCACCATGCTAAAATCTGCTCGAAGTGAGGGATTTAGAACCAAAGAAGGAAGACAGCAAGCCTATGAGAATCTTCAAAATCATGGAATAGAAGGGCTTATTGCCATAGGCGGAAATGGAACTTTCACAGGAGCCAATATATTTTTCAATGAATATGCCATTCCAACTGTCGGCATTCCAGGCACCATTGACAATGATTTGTATGGCACTGACAATACCATTGGTTTCGATACAGCTGTGAATACAGCTTTAGATGCCATTGACAAAATAAGAGACACAGCCGACTCTCACGATCGTATATTTTTCATCGAAGTGATGGGCAGAGATTCCGGCTACATAGCTATTCAATCGGGCATTGGAGGCGGAGCCGAAATGGTCATGGTACCCGAAACACATTCTTCCTTAGAAGAGGTAATTGAAACCCTGAAAGAAGGATGGACCAGGTTAAAAACCAGCTCCATAATAATAGTGGCAGAAGGCGATGAAGAAGGAGGCGCCAATGCAGTAGCAGAAAGAGTAAAGCAACATATTCCCCATGCCGACATCAAAGTAACTTTGCTTGGCCATGTGCAGCGGGGTGGTGCTCCTTCGGCAGTAGACAGAATTTTAGCTAGCCGCCTAGGTGCTGCTGCTGTGGAAGGACTCATAAGCGGGAAGAAAAACGTGATGGCCGGTTTAATTAACAATGAGGTTGTTTACACGCCTTTTTATGACACCATTACCAAAAGCAAGCCCATTCACAATGACTTGATTAGACTGGTAGAAATTCTTAGCATTTAACAATTATGGGTTTTCTTCCGGTTTTTGTGGTTTTACTCAGCGCTATATTGCTTTGGACCATGATTGGCTATTCCTCACTTTCCAGATACAAGAATCAGGCTTTAGAAGCTGCACTTGAAGCTCAACTATTGCAAGGTGAATTGGTTGCCGATGTAGACGGCATGGAAGAACTAACCGACAAACTCAAGTTAGACCTCCTCGAAAAGCTTGAATCAGACATGCTACAAGGCAAAAGCTTAAAAGACTTAAAAGCCGACCTTCAATCGTTGGCAGATGCCCAAAAAAGTTTTGATGACGAGGAAATGAAAGGCATAGAGTCTATGTTGTTGAAATCCATAGCTCAAAAAGCATTAAGAATCAACGAATTAAGGCGGATAAATAAAGCTGCTGTAAGGTCGCACAACCAACTCATCAAAGAAAAACCTACAAGTTTTCTGGCCAATATTTTTGGCTTCAAGGCCATTCAGGTTATGGCTTGAGCTTTGATCAGGTTTGCCATTCTATTTGTTTCTTCCGGTGAAAACCATTGAAATTCCGGATCTTTTCTAAACCAGGTTAATTGGCGTTTTGCATACTGGCGGGTATGAGTTTTAATCAACCCGATAGCGTCTTCAAGGGTTGTTTTTCCATCCAGAAAATCGAATATTTCTGAGTAACCCACCGTTTGCAAAGCGTTTTTACTACGAAATGGTAGCAAAGATTTCACTTCATCAACAAGACCTTGATTCACCATGGCATCTACCCTGTCTGCAATTCTTTGGTGCAGCAATTCTTTTCCAGGAAAAACAGCCAGTTTCAAGACTTTCCAAGGCAATTCCTCTTTCTTATTTTTTCTAAATGAACTAAAGGGTTTTCCCGAACTTTCGCAAACTTCCAGAGCCCTCATAAGTCGTTGGGGGTTTTTCAGATCGACTTGCTTGTAGTAATCAGGGTCGAGTTCCAGCAGGCGGTTTTGCAAGGCTTCCAAACCCTGGTTTTTCAAAATTTCCTCCCATCTATTCCGAATCTGAGGTTGGCTTCCAGGCATATCGTCCATACCTTCCAACAATGCCTTGATATATAAGCCTGAGCCACCAACCACCAGATGAACAGGACTTTGCCGAAACAAATCGGTCAATTTTTCTCTGGCTTCGACCATAAATTGTAGTACATCCAGGCTGTTGGCTACACATTTATTACCAACAAAGTAATGCGGAACTATGCTTAATTCTTTAGCATTCGGAGCCGCTGTGCCAATAGGCATTTCTCTATAAAATTGCCTGGAGTCTGCGTTAACTACGGAGGCTCCAAATTGATTTGCCAATGAAATTCCAACCTGGGTTTTTCCCGAGGCAGTTGGTCCGGCGAGGACAACCAAAAGCGGTGATTGAAACTTTGACATAAAAAAAGCGGCGGAACACAAGTCCGGCCGCTAAACTTTTACTGTACCAAACATTTACATGTTCAGCTTTTCAAGCGAATCCTGAGTAAGGGGCTTGTTGATATATTTTTTTACAAATGTACTTTTTTTGGCTTTGCTCAAGTCTTGAGGGTTCATAGAAGAAGTGAGCATAACAATTTTGCACTGGTTTTTGATGTTGTCCGACAGTTTTTCAAACTCATCGAGAAACTGAAAGCCATCCATTAATGGCATATCAATATCAAGGAAAATGAGTTCTGGCAAACCAACACCGGTTGCCGAAAGTTTTTCAATATTTTTCAGGAATTCTAAAGCTCCTTTAGCACCTGTGTGTGTAAAAATATGTTCTGCTATGTTGGCTGCCTCAATCATTTTTTGATTGATGAGGTTGTCGATTTCGTTGTCATCGATCAACATCACGGCACTGAATTTTTTAGCGATGGTTGCCATTGTGAAGGTGTCTTGCTTGTTTATTGGTTGTGAATGTAGTTATTGAAAATGAAAAACCAGCAAAAGCCAAAAATGTGCATGTGGTTTCTGCGTTCAAACCAATTGATTTTCACCTATAAAATCAAGCATTGGGAAAAACTTTTTTTAGTTTAACTGCTTTTTAATGTACCATTTACATTCAGTGAGAATTTCGGATAAATGATTGGGTTCCTTTTATTGCACCCGAAAACCTCAACCAACATGACAATTTTAAGCATTGAAGAAAAAGAACTCAAGGCACTTGTTTCACTCATTGGAGATGAAGACTCGGAAGTGCTCGACCATGTGGAAAAACGAATAATGACCCTTGGCGAATCCGTTATCCCCTATTTAACCTCAGAATGGGAACGCAGCTTAGAACCGGAAACCCAAAAAAGAATCTTGGAACTTATTCATCAGGTGCAGTTTCAACAACTCAAAGAAAGGCTTAAGGATTGGGTCTCGGGCAAGGATCAGGATTTGCTAGAAGGGCTCTGGATTATTGCAACTTACCAATATCCAGATCTTGAACTTACTGCCCTTCGTTTTCAATTGGAACAAATTTACTTCGAAACCTGGCTGGAATTTAAGCCGGATATGCACGCTTTCGATCAGGTGAAGGTGATCAACTCGGTGTTGTTCAACAAACTGAAATTTGCGCCCAACTCGAAGAATTTTCATGCTGTGAGCAATTCTATGATTAACCAGGTGCTTGAAAACAAGAGAGGCAACCCCATTTCACTTTGTGCCATTTATATGTTGGTGGCTCAAAAAATGAAATTACCCATTTATGGTGTAAACCTGCCTAACTTATTCATTCTCACCTACAAAACCGATACAAATCAGTTTTACATCAATGCATTTAACAGGGGTTTGATATTTACAAAGTCAGATATCGACAACTACCTGGCGAACCTGAACCTCGATCAACAGGACATTTTTTACCAGCCCTGTTCACACAAAGATATACTTTCAAGGGTTTTGCGTAATTTGTATGTTGCCTTCGAAAAAACAGGAGAAATCGACAATTTGGTCGAAATTGATGAAATGCTCGACATGTTGAAGTGAAAATCATGAACCTAAAAGGAGCGATTAAAATGATGATGCCATTAGGTTTCGGCCTGATGTGCATCTTGTTGCTCTCTTGTAATAAAACTTCATACCCTTGCCCTGCCATTGAAACACCGGCAGAGGCACAATTGCGAAAGCAAGACCCCAAAAAGAAAAATAGCAAAAAGAAAAAGTCAACTAAAAAATACGACCAAAACGGCCGCCTTATTAAAAAGTCTTATACACATTCTGGCTTAAAAAAGTAGGCGCACAGTATATTGGCAATATTTTTGCGAATCAGAGGTTGAAGTATAAAACCCGGCATGTCAAGTCATTTAATTGTTTATTGGATCTCTATTCTTTTTGCTTTAGCAAAAGGCATTTATCTACCTCCGATTACCACAACCGAAAACCAATCAATATCAGTAAATAATGCATTTGCTCATGGCGAACGGCTCGAATACCGGGTGCATTATGGCTTTGTAAATGCAGGAGAAAGCGTGATGACCGTGAGCGACCAACTGTTCCGCATCAATGGAAAACCTTGCTACCGCATAGAAATAACAGGGCGCACCGTTGGCTCTTTCGATTTGTTTTTGCGAATTAAAAATTCGTGGGGAACTTATGTAGATACCAGTCAATATTTGCCTCAAAAGTCGTTTAGAAACATTCAAGAGGGAAAATACCGACGCATGGAAGAAACCTATTTTGACCATGATAAAAACCAAGCCAGGATGGAAGTTCGGGATAAACAACCCGTGTTGGTAAAAATACCTGAAATGCTTCAAGACATGGTTTCAGCATATTATAACCTCCGATTGCAAGATTATAACATATTGAAATCAGGTGATACCCTATTCTTAAAAGGAATTTTAGAGGATCAGATTTACGACTTTAAAATCAGGTATATGGGCAAATACTGGCTGAAAACAAAGTATGGCCATATCAGAACCTTTTTGCTGAAACCCGTAATGCCCTACAATTCCTTGTTTGCTGGCGAGAATGCCATTTCACTTTGGATTTCTGACGATGCCAACAAAATACCGCTCAAGTGCAAGGCCGATTTGGTAGTAGGTGCGGTAGAGCTTGATTTGAAAGCCATGGCAAATCTTAAACATCCTTTGCAGTTTAAAAAGAAACCCGATTGAGTTTTGACCATAATTTTTAAAATAAATCTCATGCAATTTCACATCGTTTTTGGAAAAGTGCTACAAGTCGGGCTTATTTTGAAATCAATTTATGCTTTATGCTAAAAGGTTCGTTTAGAATGTTTTTGATTTCTGCATCCATGCTTCCGGGTTTGGCTTTTTCGCAGGAAATTTCAGGCACCATTATTTCACCTCCAACACCTGCGCCAACAAAAGTATATCTCCAACAATGGATTGGGCTTCAGCCTTTCATTGCAGATTCGGCATTGGTGCAAAAAAATGGATTCAATTTAAAATGCCCGGTTCTTGAAGGAAAGCGACAGGTATTTCAACTGAGTTTTAATAAGAAAGACGTTTTTACCGATGTAGTCATTGGTTCAAAAGACCGAATTATGTTGGAATACAATGAAAAAAATGAACGAAAAGTAGCCTTTCAAAACGCACCTGAAATGGGGCCATATTTTCAATTCACAGCGCTTCAAAACAAATATACAGACCTCCAAAATGCTGAATTGGAAAAACTTAAGAAAGGGATAAACCCAAATGATGCCGCAGCTCAGCAGATTATTCAAAAACGCTGGGAAAAAGTTCAGGACTCAATCTGGAACATTAAAAATGTGGAATTAAACCAATTTGCATTAGTCAACACAAGCAACTTGTCGGGCAAGTTTGCCAGGTTTTTGCACCGCAATCCACTTGAGTCTGTCGATCAATATTTTAAAGCCGATGAATTGCAAGATAGCGAGTTGGCTTATGGCACAATTTTCAACGAAAAAGTGAACCAGTATGCTCAATGGCTGCATGCTGGAGGCAAAGACGTGTTGCCGGGCGTGGAAAGCCTGATGGGATTAGCACCACTCAAATCTCCTGGCAGAGAAGCAATCTATCGGTTTTTGGCTGTAGCGGTTAAAGATCAGGACGAAGCTTATGCTAAAAACAAAGCCAAAGAATACGACTTAGAATTTAAGTCCGCCAGAAGCAAAGCATTTTTGGCAACCATGCCCGCTGGTAGTTTAGAAGTTGGCGATCCATCTTTAAATATTAGCCTGCCAGCACCTGATGGAAAAAACAAATCGCTGCATGACCTCAAAGGCAAGGTTGTATTGCTTGATTTTTGGGCATCGTGGTGCGGCCCATGCCGAAAAGAAAATCCAAATGTTGTAAATGCCTACAACAAGTTTAAAGATAAAGGCTTTACTGTTTTCTCGGTTTCTTTGGATCAGGATAGGCAACGTTGGCTGGGTGCCATAGAAAAAGATGGCTTGGTTTGGAACAACCATGTTTCAGATCTGAAAGGCTGGGGGTCGGCAGGTGCTCGATTATATGGTGTGAGAGGCATTCCAGCTACCTACCTCATTGGGCCTGACGGCAAAATCATTGGAAAAGATCTGAGAGGTGCCGCCCTTGAACGTAAGTTGGCCGAAGTTTTGAAATAAACCATTGCTAAAGCAATCATGAAAAAGAAAATACTTGTAGTAGATGATGAGGCTGATATTTTGGAATTGCTTACTTACAACCTCACCAAAGAAGGTTACGATGTGAAAACTGCAGAAAACGGCAAAAAGGCAATCGAAATAGCGAAAACCTTTGAGCCAGATTTGATGCTTCTTGACATCATGATGCCGGTGATGGACGGAGTTGAAACGTGTAGAAATATTAAAGAAAACCCAAGACTCAAAAATACTATGGTTGTTTTTCTAACCGCAAGAGCAGAAGAATATACTGAAGTAGCAGCTTTCGATGTGGGTGCAGATGATTTTATAACAAAACCGATAAAGCCAAGAGCTTTGTTAAGTCGCTTACAGGCTTTGTTTCGCAGGTCGAAAGAAGGATCAGACAAAGAGACCAAACAGTTGTTTGTAAACGACATTGTGATAGACAAAGAAAGCTACACAGTAACCAAGGCTGGTGTGAATATCCCTTTTCCGAAAAAAGAATTTGAGTTGCTGGCTTTTCTGGCACAAAACCCCAATAAAGTTTACACTCGTGACGACTTGCTCAACCACATTTGGGGTGCAGATGTGTATGTGTTGAGTCGAACTGTGGACGTGCATATTCGGAAGCTTCGGGAAAAAATTGGCGACAGTTACATTATTACGACTAAAGGTGTTGGCTACAAATTCAACTTTCCGGAAGTTTAACATGAACCTGATGGTATGAAGGCACTCTTCAATTCCCGTCTGGTGGCGTTTTTTATTTCACTGCTTATAGCCACCACAACAGCTGCGTTTCTGAGTTTACTTGAAAACTCCTCTCAAGAAGTAATCATCACTGCATTTTTACTTGCTTTCACTTCGGGGTTCTTGCTAACATATATCACATTTGAGTACCTGATTTTCAGAGAAATTAATAGATTGTATGCCACGCTTGATAAGCTGAGAAAAAAGGATCCAAAAGCCCAGAAACAGACCATCATCAAAGATAAACTAGAGGCAAGCATGAATCCGATTAGCCAGCTGAAGGCTGAGCTTTCTTCTTTTGCCAGCGGAAAACAACAAGAAATTGAAGAACTGAAAAAACTGGAAGCTTACCGCAGAGAATTTATTGCCGATGTTTCTCACGAATTAAAGACCCCGATTTTTGCTGCCCAGGGATTCATTCACACCTTGATTGATGGCGCAGCAGAAGACGAAGGCGTTCGAACAAAATTTTTGAAAAAGGCAGCTAAAAGCTTAGATGGCTTGAACGCACTTGTGCAGGATTTGCTGGTTCTTTCCCAAATGGAAACCGGAACGATTCACATGAAAAAGGAAAGTTTCGATATCAGGATACTGGTGCAAGAAGTATTTGAACAGTTGGAAAAGCAGGCTTCCAAGCGAAACATGAAGCTAAAATTCGAACAACGATACGACAAACCACTTTTGGTATTGGCTGACAGGAACAGAATGCGCCAGGTGTTTGGCAACCTGATCGAAAACTCAACCAAATATGGCTCGGAAGACGGTAAAATATCAGTTACCTTCGAATCAATAAAAGACGCCATCATTGTGCATGTTAGGGACGATGGGCCCGGTATAGAGGAAGCACATATCAACCGCATTTTCGACCGCTTTTATCGCATTGACAAAAGTCGCAACAAAGACACCGGAGGTACTGGCCTGGGGTTGTCAATTGTGAAACAAATACTTCAAGCACACCAATCGAAAATTACTGTAAAAAGCAAACCGGGCAAAGAAACAGTGTTTACCTTCCGTTTGCAAAAAGTAGGTGCCTGATTAAAATCCAGATTTTCTGGATGAATAGTCCTGCGCAGCCTTTGTAGCAGGTCTGATGGTGGCCAACAGGGTAATCATAAATACCAACAAGCCAGTGGCCAAAAAATCGGTGGCCAACATCTGAACGGGATAAGCATCTACAATGCTGGTTTCCATGCCCATTCCCAGCCAACCAAACTGATCCTGCGACCAAGTAATACCCGCTCCCAATCCCAGGCCAATAAGTGCACCGCCCAAACCAATGAGCATGCCATTACTTAGAAAAATAGAAAAAATGGTTTGCTTTTCTGCTCCCAAAGCGTACAAAATAGCCATATCCCTTTTTTTCTCAAGGGCCAGCATGCTAATAGAAACATAAATATTGAAAGAAGCGATGAGCACAATAAACGACAAGGCCAGGAAAACAAACAATTTCTCTATACGTAAAATGCGGTAAAGATTGGCATGTTGCTCCTCGCTACTCAGCACTTTGAAGCGAGCACCCAAAGCTGTTTGAACCTGATTTTTGAGCGACTCTATGGATGCGCCCGGCTTTGCATAAATCTCCAGCGAGCTACGGGTAGCCCCTTTGTTTAGCAATGTTTCCATCAGTTCTATAGGAACAAACACATAGTTTTCGTCGTAGTTTTTTTCAATTTGAAATACCCCGCTAACTATCAAGGCTTTTTTGGCAAAAGCTGATTGCGGATTCAGATTCACCTTTTTTCCCGCTTTGGGGTACCAAATTTCAGCCAGGTCAAGGTGGTCGTTAAGAGACAAGTTGAGTGCTAGTTGAACACCCCAACCTACCACAGCCAGTTGTTCGCCCCCGCTTTCAAGCTCAAACTTACCGGCCATAATTCCATCTTTCATTTTGGTTAGCTTTTCATACCCTCTGCTTACTCCTTTGAGCCTGATGACCAACTGACCACTTTTATACCGCAGCAAAGCATTGTCTTCCACCACTTCCACTACCTGTTTTACACCTTCCAGGTTTTGAAGCTTAAAAAGCATTTCAGGCTCTGCAGCAAACCATTTACCTTCATTCACTTCAATTTTCAAGTCAGGATCGAAGGTGCCATACAAACCCCGAACAAGCCCTTCCAATCCATTGAAGGCTGAAAGCACCATCACCATGGCCATGGAGCCAATGGCCACACCACCCAATGAAATGTAGGACAAAATATTGATGAGATTTTTCTTTTTCCGGCTGATAAGATATCTGGAAAAGAAACGAAGCAACTGAAAGTTCACCATTGCCCCAAAGCTATGTGGTTTAGGGTAGAATTTTCAACTTGTAGGTTTGCAAATGCACCTTTTCCAAAATCAAAGTTTTGCCAAAATAGAAACTGAAGGCACTCAAATTTCATTAAAAAGGCTTATTTATGTTCAATCCTTTACAAAGCTAAGATCAAATTCAATGGTTTTAAACGAGCGGAATCAGGATTTTCTCATATTTGATACCACAAGTTTAGTTCAAAGCAAGCACAACGTGAAAGCGAATCCTATTCAACAATTCAATATAAAACAAGCAGTTACAATCCTTTTTTTTGTTTTGGCGATTACTGGTTGCAAATCAAGATTTTTGGCAACAGCACCAGCCTCTGCTTACAAAGATCCGGTAGATAAAATCAGGGAGATTTCTACTCTGAGTGTGCCAGTAGAAGTGTCGATGTTGGAATTGGAAAACCAGTTAAATTTAAAAATCGGGAAACTAATTTATGAAGACAAGGACTTAAACGACAACGGAGGCGATAACCTGACTTTGCTGGTAACCAAGCGTTTACCCATCAAATTGAACATGTCTGGACAGGTAATAGGCATAACAGTACCAGTAAAAATCAAATCGACCTTTGGGTACAAAATAGAAAAATTTGGCGTGAAACTTGAAAAATTTGAAGACACAGAATTTGATATTGATGTTCACTTTTCCACCAGAATTTCTTTGAATCCCGATTGGACATTAACCACAAAAACCTCGGCCAATGGCTTTGATTGGGTAAAAAAGCCAAGTTTGAAAATTATCGGTTTTGAAATACCCATCGCCCCTATTGTGGAAAGCATAGTTGACGAACAGCAGCCCGAAATTGCCCGGATCATAGATAAGGAGCTAAAAGCAAATTTGAATTTGAAGCAGGAAGTAACCACTGCCTGGAACCTAATTCAAGATCCATTTTTGGTAAATGAAGAATTTGAAACATGGTTGAGGGTAGTTCCATCGGTCATAGAAGCCACCCAGCCCACTGCCAAGGGAGGAATGGCAAGAATTGGTGTGGGCATAAAAGGTTACACAGAATCTATGATTGGGCAAAAACCAATTGTCCAGCAAAAAATACCGCTCCCTGCGCTTCAACTTGGAAACTTATCAAACGAGCAGTTCCAAATTGCCCTAAACGCCGAAGTTACATTTCCAAAGGCAAGGAGCATGGCGTTGCAACAAATGAAAGACGAGGTATATGAATTCAACAACGGAAAATACAAAATTAAGGTGGAGGATTTAGACGTGTATGGACAAAATGAGTTTGTGGTGATTGGCACTGTGCTGTCTGGCAGTCTGAATGGAAAAGTATATTTCAAGGGCATTCCATGGTATGACCCATCAAGCAAAAAAATCAAGGTTAAAAATTTGGACTTTGACTTAGACACAAAAAACAAACTTGTCAAAACGGCCAATTGGCTGGCACATGACAAATTTTTGAAAATGATGGCGCCTTATTTTGAATACTCAGTTTCTGCTCAGCTGGACGAGGGCAGAAAAATGATTGAAGAAAACCTAGCGGGCAACAAAGTGAATCAATTCATTCATCTAAAAGGCCAACTTGAGCAACTGGAACCTGAGCAGATTCAAGTGACTCCTGATGGTATCAGGGCAATTATTAAAGCCAGCGGAAAAATATCTATTCGGGTAGGAATTTGAAACCTTATGAATGAGCCGGGGTTAAATTTTTACCAGCGACATAAAATGTTTTGCCCACAATTCAGGGGTAAATCGACCTACAATTTCTTTAGAACGTTTGCCCATTTCGTCCAAATCCTGCGTACTTCTTGAAGCCAATGAATCGAACAACAGTGTGAGATCCAGAACACTTTCAGGAAAGAAAATAGCGCCATTGGTATTGTCTACCAAGTCAATTGCACAGCCGCATTCGCTGGAAATCAGCACTGGCAAACCTGCGGCCATGGCTTCGTTGACCACCAAACCCCAAGGCTCAAAAACGCTAGGTAAAACAAAAAGTCGGGCATGCGCATATAGAATAGGCAAAGCCTGATAAGACAACCAGTCTCTGAATTCGATATTGGCTGTTCCGGCAGCCCAGGCTAGTTCTTCCTTCAATGGCCCACCACCAACCAGCAGAAGCTTATACTTTTTTGAAATATAGGATTCCCGAAAGGCTTTAATTAGAATTTCCAGGTTTTTCTCTGGACTAAATCTGGCAACACAAAGCAATATATTCTCTTTTTCAATATCATGCACAGTTGCAAAATGTTGGTTGTCTACCACGCTGTATCCCATCATAATTCGCTCTGGAGAGATGCCCAGGCGCTGGCTGAAATGCTCGAAGGCTCGCTTGCCAGATACCAGAAATCCATGGCAAAAAATTCTCAGAAACATGCCTTTTGCTTTGTCAGTTACGCTATTGTTTCCATACCATGATTCGGCAAAAAGAATTACTTTTTTTCCTAGCAACCTGCTCACAATCAGCATACAAATATATTCTGGTCTGCCGTAGCCGGCTATTCCCACAACCTTGATTTTTCTAGAAAAAAGTATAGAAATGAATTTGAAAATTCGATTGAAAAAATCGAATTGTTCTACCGGTTTTTCTGAAAGATGAAAGTAAGCCTTGTGCTCAGCCAGCGGGTTGACCCAGCCATAGAGCGAATCGGCCTTGCCCAGATCAGCTAAAAATACCTTTTCATTGCCTATCGAATCTGAAAGAGCCCAGAATCTGGCTGCATGATAATCTCCTACTCTATCCCAAACAATAAGGGCTGCACCACCTTGGTCTTTCGTATTCACCTTGCAAAGATATGCGAGCAGATTAGGTTGACACGGAAATTAGCCTTGAAACTGTAAAATATCTAATCAGCTTATTTCGGTCAACTTGAATTTTTTGAACCATTGTGAAAAACTAATAATGCGCCAAAGCTTATCTGATCCATTTTTCTCAGCGTTGTCAACTAGTTTGCCCCAATCTTTCTTGAGCTTTTTAAGCTCATAAAACTCATCAAGCTCAGGTATGAGAATTTCAGACAAGTGGTCTCTATGCTCGCTTAGCCAATCTGAGGCATTAAACTGATGAACAGGGCGGTTGGTGTCTTGCAATATTTCTTCTGGAACAATGCCATTCATGGTTCGCTTGAGCAAATGCAGGCCCTGTGCATTTCTGATTTTGTATGCAGCTCCAATTCTAAATATATAATCGGCTAATTCTGGATCTGTGAGGTACGGCAAACGCAGTTCTATACCAGCAAAAGCCGAAGACCGATCCTGAGAACGTAGTTTTTCTCTGAATGAATGACCGGTAATTTCCTGGTACAACGACATGTTCAGGTTGTCGGCTTTTGCATCTATTCTTTGTTGAAGGTATTTGGAGTGACGCTCCCAAAAACTGCCTCTGAAATAGGTAAACTCGAGCAGGTTATTGCGCATCAAGGTTTCTTTTACATCGGTGGCAGTGTAGGCATACATCCAGTTTTTGACCAAAAATCTCATCAAATTAGATTTGCCTGATAAGTTAGTGGGTGAAGCAAAAAAGCTATTGAAAAATAACCCAAAGTTCTTTTTCCGAAGCATGCTCCCCATGAATAAGTGGTAGTGTTCTTCCTTTCCTGCCAACATGGTTTTGGCACCTGTGCCGGCCAGCGCCAATTTGAAGCCATTTTTGGCCATTTCTTCGAATACCCGCTTTTCATAAAAATTGTTCAGGTTGCTCACTGGCAAATCTTGCTGGTATAAGTAAGAATCCATTGTTTCCAGAAACGCATCTGGATGGGATTTTACCACATGAATATCGGCACTAAAATCGTTTACAATCTTCTTAAAAAGTTTGCTGGTAGACTTGTTGTCGTGCAAATCGGCCGAAATAAAAAACTGGTTGGTAAGGTTGAAAGATTGGGGTTTTTTCGTCTCTTCCTGAATTTGCCTGATCATGTAAAGCATGGAAGCATCTTCTATTCCGCCATCAAGATAAACTGCTAGCGGAAGTTCGCCAACAAGATTATGATATAGCGTTCGGGCAAAGTATTTTCTGATTTTTTGCGCATGACCGTTCGATTTTTTTCCACTGTATTCATTCACCGAATTGTTAGATGTCAACTGGAAATAGCTCCAACTTTTAATGATGCCTTTAGGAAATATTACTTGAATGGCATTGCCGGGCTCTACTTCAATGATATTTTTAAACAATCCAGTGCCATTTTCTTCTGCCACGCCTGAAACTAAAAATTCAAATGCCGCTGTGCGACTTAGTCTTTTTGAAACAAAAGGTAAAGTGAGCAATCCTTTGTGCTCTGAGGCAAGTGAAAAATATTGGGCATCCTGGTAATAGTAAAGTGGTTTTGCACCAAAACGATCACGGGCCGCAAACAGATGGTTGTGGTTTTGGTCGAAGAGAACGATGGCCCAAATACCTTCAAATTTCATAAACATGCGCTCGCCCCAGTGCTGATATGCCTGAAGAATAATATCCTCTTGCCGCACAAAAGGATGTTTCACCCCTTCTCTTATCAAATCTTCTCTAACGGTAGAAAAGTTGACAACACAGCCGTCGAGCGAAAGAAATAGACCTGGAAATTCTGCATTGGAGTATGGATGAAAGTCTTCAACATTTTTATACAATCTTTCCGCATGGTTTACCCCCCATGCAAAACTTGCCATAGAAGGTGCTTTACCAATATCGTTTGCTTTTTCTTTTTCGGCAACAGACCTGGGAGTTGAATTGCCTGAATAACGCACCAATTGTTGCTGATTACCTATCAAATAGCCTTCGCTGTCTTTTCCTCTATGGCTCAATGCATGGTTCATGTTGATTAACCATGGCGTTAATTCTTCTTCTTCGTTATTAAGGCAGGCAATGATAGATACACTACTCATTTATTTTATGGATAGGATTTAGTTCCAACAAACGAACCTGTCAAATATAGAAAAAATAGGTTTTCAAAAAAAGCATCGGAAACTAAACCTCCTTTTAGCCGTGAAATCCCAAACTTGTTTTCTCGCTGAACAATAGCAAAATTTCCAACAACTGACTTTATGCCTTCATATTTAAGACCCAATAATTGGTCACCTCTTAAATCGGTTAGACCCCATTTCAATTGCTTCTTAACAGCAATCTGCTTTTCATTTAGCAAATATAAGCTATCGAACTCAATAGGAATGGTTTGCTTCCCTTTCGAATCGAAACAGCCCATCATGCCCTCTTTTTTAACCAAGACCATGTTGTAGGCCATTTCAATGTTTTCATAAATTGGCTGAATAACTATGGCGTCTCTTTTATTAATAACACCCCATTTGCCAGCCATTTTCACTTTGGCTATGCCATTGCTAAACGAACAAACAGAATCGTATCTGGGTGCAATCCGAAACATTCCTAATTTATCAATGAAGCCAAAATAATTGCCTTTTTTAATGGGTGCATAACCTTCATTAAAGTCTGCTTTCCAGTAGCCAATTGGCAATGTTTGAGGGCTTTTAAGGCTTTTAAACTCTACAAGTTGAAGTCGATTGTCCACTATGCCAAGACAAATCTGGTCTTTTGGAAAAACTTTAAGCGAGTCATATTCTGGCCTCACCAACAAACAACCACTTCCATCGGCAAGCCCGATTTTATTTTTAATGAAGACATAAAAAAGATCCAATGTGCCAGCCACAAGCCTACTTGAATCGAGCTGAAGAATTGTATTTCCTCTTACATCAACCAGCTTTCTCGAGTTTTCCCAACTCACTTCAAATACTGTATCATTCTTGATTTGAATATCCTGATAGGCCGTTGGCAAAATGTATTTTCCTGAATTTTCCATCAAATAGGTAAGATTTTTGTCTCTTACTGTAGCCACCTTGCCCACGCAGAGCATGCCTCCTGGTTGAGCTCTTTGCAAGAAAAGACCTTTCCCTGAAACCCACCAATTAACTTGGGCCCCGTCTTTCAATTCCACCAGGCTATCATTAATCTGCTTCGCCTGAAAATAACCAAATCGGGTGAGCTCATTTTTTTCATAAGGTTGAAAAAACCATTCACCCGCCGTTCTGTAAAAAAAGCCAGACTTGATGGTAAAATATTTCGAAATAGTGCCAGGTTCAGTTTGTTGTCCTCGTTCGTTCAACAAAAAATAAGCTCCGTGGTGACCAATTATCATTTGCTTTCCCTGCAACGATTCTACCGTATCATACACATTTGCAGTGAGATAGACTTGCTTTCGAGTCACTAGCCCCCACTTTCCACCATAGCGGTACGCCAAAATGCCAGGCGTAAGTTCCTTCAATCTTTCTGCTACTATTTGTAGTACTTTTTTGCCACTGGAATCCACTACTGTTTGCCAGGCCGGCGCCTGTGCTGGCCCTAACAGTGGAATAAAAAACAACAAAATTAAAAACAGGTAACTCGGCAAGGCCGGGCTCTTTTCAGAAAATGTCAATAGATTAATGTAGATATTTGCGCCCGCAAGTTATTCAGCCTTGAGTATTTTCGGAAACATACCTGCTTCTTTTACTGATTCGTTTAATCTGATGGGGAAAATTTCGCCCAAAAGATTGGTGAATGCAGGAAAAATATTGGGCAGTTATTTCTATTCGAAAATGACCGGGCGGGCTAAACATTTTGGCATGCCTGTTAGCATATCATTTGAGCCAACCACATCGTGTAACTTGCGTTGCCCAGAGTGCCCAAGTGGTTTAAGGTCTTTTACCCGACCCACAGGTATGTTGCAAAATGACTTGTTTAAAAGCACTATCGACGAGCTGGAAAGCACCTTGCTTTACCTCACTTTTTATTTTCAGGGTGAGCCTTATCTGCATCCTAATTTTTTGGATTTGGTAAAATATGCTTCTGGAAAAAAAATTTACACAGCTACATCTACCAATGCCCACTATCTAACTGAGGAACAAGCAAAAAAAACTGTAGAATCTGGACTTGACAGGCTCATTATTTCCATAGACGGCACTACTCAGGAAACTTACCAAAGCTACCGGGTAGGCGGAAACCTGAATAAAGTACTTGAGGGTGCTGCCCGTGTGGTGAAATGGAAAAAGGAATTGAAATCAAAAACGCCCTTTATTGTTTTCCAGTTTTTGGTTGTTAAACCGAACGAGCACCAACTTGCAGAAGTAAAACTTCTTGCAAAAACCTTGGGGGTAGATGATGTAGCATTTAAAACCGCTCAGATTTACGACTATGAACATGGCTCTCCCCTTATTCCTGAAAATGAAAGGTATAGCCGTTACCAAAAAAGTATTGATGGAACATACACCATCAAAAATCAATTATTGAACCATTGCTGGAAAATGTGGAACAGCTGTGTGATAACCTGGGATGGAAAAGTGGTGCCTTGTTGCTTCGACAAAGATGCCCATCACCAACTCGGCGACGTGTCTGTTCAATCATTCAGCAACCTTTGGAAAAGCGAACCTTATCAGCAATTTAGGCAGTCGCTTTTAAAATCAAGATCTGAAATAGAAATGTGCAAAAACTGTACAGAAGGAACTACCGTTTGGGCATAATATGCAGGTAGATGTAATGTATGAAGATAACCATTTGTTGGCATTAAGTAAACCAGCCGGCATGCCAGTACAAGTTGATAAAACTGGAGACCTTTCCCTGGAACAATGGGCTGTTCAATACATTAAAAACAAGTACAATAAACCAGGAGAGGCCTTTGTGGGTGTCATCCATAGGATAGACAGGCCTGTTTCAGGTATAGTGCTGATGGCCAAAACATCAAAGGCCCTGGAAAGGATGAATAAGCAGTTCAGAGAACGCCAAACAGAAAAGAAATATTGGGCTGTAGTGCGGCAAAAACCGGCCGACGTGAGTGGAACACTTCACCATTTTTTGAGGAAAAACGAGCTTCAGAACAAAACCTACATTACTGATGCGAAGCATGCCGGAGCCAAAGAAGCTGTGCTACATTTTGAAATGAAGCATGAAGCTGACAACGGATATTTACTTGAAATAGATTTAGAAACAGGACGTCACCACCAAATTAGAGCACAACTTTCAGCCGTTGGTTGCCCCATTTCAGGCGATGTGAAATATGGCGCCAAACGTCCGCATCAGGATTTATCAATAGGCTTGCATGGGCGCAGTCTTCGCTTTTCTCACCCGGTCACAAAAGAATCGATAACCTTAACTGCACCGCTGCCAGGTGGTGCTTGTTGGCCACCCTTTTCATTTTTAGAAAATAAGGCTTAGCTGGAGTTTGATTGCAATTTTGAAGACATCCTAAGCTATTGTATAAAAATGCAGTATGTTAGGGGCTTCAAACGAAAAAACATGCCTCTTCAATCATTACTCATAATAGTAGTAGGCGGCTTCGTCGGACTGCTTGTTTTTCTCTATTTCGTACCCATCAACCTTTGGATCACAGCTCAATTTTCAGGTGTTAGAGTAGGCTTATTCGAACTCGTATTTATGCGCATTCGAAAAGTGCCCCCAAGTTTAATTGTTGAAGCACTCATTACCAGTACAAAAGCAGGTCTCTCCATTACTTCAAACGAGTTGGAGACCCATTATATGGCTGGAGGAAATGTACGTAGTGTGATAAAAGCTCTCATTTCTGCCGATAAAGCCAACATTAGCTTAACTTTCAAGCAAGCAACAGCCATTGATCTTGCGGGAAGAGATGTATTTGAAGCAGTTCAAATTTCGGTAAATCCAAGGGTAATCAATACACCAAATGTGGCTGCTGTGGCAAACGACGGCATTCAGCTCATTGCCAAAGCCAGGGTCACTGTAAGGGTAAATATTGCACAACTTGTAGGGGGTGCTGGCGAAGAAACCATTCTGGCTAGGGTGGGCGAAGGCATTGTTACTTCAATTGGATCTTCTTCCTCGCATAAAACGGTTTTGGAAAATCCCGATATGATTTCAAAACTGGTACTTCAAAAAGGCCTTGATGCCGGAACAGCTTATGAAATTCTATCCATAGATATTGTCGACATCGATGTTGGTGAAAATATTGGCGCAAAACTGCAAATAGATCAGGCAAATGCCGATTTGAAAGTTGCTGAAGCAAAAGCTGAAGAACGCCGTGCCATGGCAGTTGCCTTGGAGCAGGAAATGAAAGCGAAGTCGATGGAAATGCGGGCAAAAGTAATTGAAGAGGAAGCCAACATTCCAAAAGCCATTGCAGAGGCATTTAAGTTGGGTAATCTGGGTATTATGGACTACTACAAAATGTTGAATGTGCAGGCAGACACCAGTATGAGAAACAATATTGCAGGTTCTGGCACTACCGATAGCCCGAAATTATAAATCCATTTGCAATACTAATTCCGGTTTGTTTCCTTTGCAGCCCGTTTCAGCGGAAATTGGGAGATTAGCTCAGCTGGCTAGAGCGTCCCGCAGTAGCATGCGGGAAGGTCATCGGGTCAACGACTAGTGGAAAAAAAAGCCATGTATTTGGATTTAGTATTTGACTTATTGATATAAATGGGGGATTAGCTCAGCTGGCTAGAGCACTACAATGGCATTGTAGGGGTCATCGGTTCGACTCCGTTATCCTCCACCAAAAAACTACCACTTTTATTATGAGGTGGTTTTTTTATGTTCAGTTGACATTCTTCATTTTGAAGCGAGATTCTTGATCACTATATTTTATCTTCGGAAGGCACGGGTAATTCTTCTGCCAGCGGAAACTCACTTATAAGCATAGATTCATCAAGTTTTACCTGAAGGCCAAGTTTGCTTCCGAGTTTTACCATCATGCTGTAATTCTCAGAAAAATTATTGCTGATTTCGCCTTCCAGGATGGATTCTCTGATTTGCTCCTTAATGATGCCAATTTCCCTGCCTGGCAAAAGGCCAAAAGCCGCCATAATATGTTCGCCGGTGAGAACAGGTTGAAAATTTCGAAGTCGATCAATTTCTTCTACTTCCTTAATTTTTCGATCCACCTTGTCGAAGTTTTCGAGGAACCGCTTGGCTTTCATGGGGTTTTTAGTGGTCACATCGGCCCTACAAAGAATCATTAAAGCTTCTAGTGCTTCACCTGCTTCAAAAATAATCCTTCTGACCGCTGAGTCCGTTACGGTGTTTTTCACCAATGCAATAGGACGCAAATGTAGCTTTACCAAACTTTGCACAAACCTCATTTTTTCATTCAAGGGCAACTTGAATCGACTAAAAATGCGTGGCACCATTTTGGCACCTTTATCTTCGTGGCCATGAAAAGTCCAACCTTCGCCCTGCACATAGCGCTTTGTGGCTGGCTTGGCAATATCATGTAGAATGGCTGCCCATCGAAGCCACAGGTCTTCTGACTTTTCGGCTACATTGTCAAGCACTTCAAGGGTATGGAAAAAATTGTCTTTATGGGTGTGTCCTTCTTTATTTTCAGCGCCTGCCAAAGCCACCATTTCAGGAAAAATAACTTCTAGTATTTTTGAAAAGTAAAGCAGTTTAAAGCCATAGGAAGGAACTTTAGATTCGATGATTTTATTAAGCTCTGCAGATATTCGTTCAGCGGAAACAATGCTTAACCTTTCCCGCATTTCGGTCATGCCCTGGTAGGTATCTGCGTCTATATCGAAGTTGAGTTGGGCGGCAAACCGCAAACCCCTCATGATGCGCAGCGGATCGTCGGAAAACGTTTCTGCTGGAGGCAAAGGGGTTCGGATAATCTTTCTTCTCAAATCGTTGATGCCGTCAAAAGGATCAATAAGTTGACCTAAAGTTTCCCTATTTAAACTAACGCCCAAGGCATTTATGGTAAAATCTCTGCGGTTTTGGTCGTCCTGAAGGGTTCCTGTTTCAACGGATGGTTTTCGTGAGTCGGCCGAATAGCTTTCCTTTCTTGCTCCTACAAACTCTACTTCCCAGTCGCCTGCATGAAGCATGGCTGTTCCATACGTTTTAAAAACGGTGACATGTGGATTGCCTGGCAACATTGACGCAAATCGTTCTGCTAGTTTTATTCCACTGCCTACGCATACAATGTCAATGTCCTTACACGGACGGTTCAGTAGAAAATCACGAACAAAGCCACCAATGAGATAAGCCTCCACCTGCTCCATTTCTACAGCTTTGGTAAGCAAACCAAAAACAGCATCTGACTGAAGAAGGGGTTTAAAATCTGGGTGAACTGGGGTTGGATTCAAGCTCATTTATTCAGATTTAGGCCAGAAAATTTCCCAAAGTCCATAAGCGTGATGTACAGTGCTGCGGGTTACGCCTTGAGGTTGTTTGAGTACGAGACGATTTTTTGTTAAAACAGAACTACTTTGTTTCAAAACAATTCGATCATCAGATTTATGAAAAATTCCAATACTAGAAACATTCCAATCTTCAGGTACATTGATGGCAACTATTCCTTCTTTTGCATTCACTTTTTCTACCTTCTTTTCATGCCAAACACCTGTTTTCAGATATTTGATGATGTAACCTGCCTGCGGCACTCCATACCCCAAAAAGTTGTTTGGATATGGCCACAAATGTCCGCTTCTACGAACCATGTCAAACAAGGTATCGCTGCTCAACTCAGGCTTCCACTGTAGCAGACAAGCCAGCATTCCACAAATGACAGGTGCTGAAAAAGATGTGCCATTATATGAGGCTGAACTTACATCTGGTTTAATGTGAGCTAGTTGAGAAGGCCCCACGCCACTGTATCTCATTTTATTCCATTCGGTATAGTTGGTTGCACCTATGCTCAGAACACCCTCAGCATCGGCGGGAGAAGAAATGATGCGCCAATCTGACTTTCCGCCATCATTGCCAGCAGCTACCACCAGCACCATTCCTTTTTGTTTAGAGGCAATGTTCGCAGCCCTTGCCACAACGGTTTGAGTACCATCCATTTGCTCGGGCTGGTAATTCTCAAGTGGGTTATCGTAGCCCAAGCCATAACCAAGAGAAGTATTTACAAGTCTAACGCCCAGGCTATCGAGCCATTCCAAAGCAGCCACCCAGTTGTCCTCATCAATTCGGCTTTCTTTGACTTGATGGTCTGTGCGAGCTAGCACAAAATCGGCACACCAAGCCAAGCCAGTTAGTCCTTTCATTTCTGAATTATAGCCCGCCAAATAGCTTAAAACCTCTACACCATGGTCGTCTGAAGGACCCATAGATTGATATACATCGCTTCGATCAGGGTTTACAAAGTCACGGGTGGCTTTTACACCGTTGCGGCTGTAAACATGAGAAAGGTAAGGGCTCCTATCTGCGGCATAAAATCCAGCATCGGCCACTCCTATGGTAACTCCAGCACCATTCAGGCCCATTTCTGTAAGTAGCTGCCCCTGAATCTGACGAAGCGTTTCTGTAAATTTTTGAATATCGATGCTGTCTGCGTTTGAAAACTGAGCAGGATACCAAAATCCTATAGGTGCAATACCAGCAACTTCTGGCAAAGAGATAATAAAATCCAGCTGTGCTTTGTTGGCCAAAACACTCACCGCATTTAGCCATTTTGATTGGTGGCAAAAAACAGCTCCTGTTTCCAACACCTTTGAAATTGATTTTTGTTTTGGTGGCAAATCTGTTTCCTGTTCATTTTGTAGGCCAAGCATAGCCCTGTTGCTCAAAGCTTTTTCAGAAACAAGGGATTTGGAGTAAATCTGTAGGCTTTCACGTTCTTTCAAAAATACCCAAAACTTGTTTTGGGCTGAAGCCAACTTAGGAAAACCCAAGACAAGTATCAGCAAAAAAATGTGTGTCAGCCTCATGTACAAGCTTTAGAAACGGAAACAGCCGGACGAACTACGCCCGGCTGCCCGCAAAGTAAATAGTTTAATACTGAATTAGTGCTTGGAAAGGTAATCTGCCACGCTTTCACGGGTTTCTACCAAAGCATCTTTACCTTCTTCCCAGTTGGCCGGGCATACCTCACCAAATTTTTCTACGTGAGACAATGCCTCTACCATACGCAAGGTATCGTCGATATTACGTCCAAGTGGAAAATCGTTGATCACACAATGGCGAACTATACCTTCTTTGTCGATGAGGAAAGTTCCCCTAAGTGCTGTTGGTACTCCTTCAAAAATCAATTCATTTTCATCGTTGTAAGTATATTCTCCGCCAAGGACACCAAAATTAGTGGCAATGGTTTTAGAGGTATCGGCCACAATGGGGTAAGTTACTCCATGAATTCCGCCTTTATCCTTTGGCGTATTCAACCAGGCAAGGTGCGAGTCTTCGGTATCGGTGCTGCAACCAATTACCACTGCGCCACGTTTTTGAAATTCTACCAGTTTTTCCTGAAAGGCGAAAATTTCGGTTGGACAAACAAAAGTGAAGTCCTTTGGGTAGAAAAAGAAGACAACATAATTTTTACCCAAGTATTGGTCGAGGCTGAAATCTTCTACAATTTCCTCTCCATTGATAACAGCTCTGCTCGAAAATGAAGGTGCTTTTTTTAAAACAAGTGACATATAATTCGTGAAATTTGAACGTGATAAAATTTAAAAAAGAAAGGTTATTCGGTCATGGAACGAAGCATCCAAGCCATTTTTTCGTGTTTTTCCATCAGCGAAGTCAGAAAGTCTGCCGTGCCATCGTCTCCAATGTTGTCGTTGATTTTAGACACATCTGCACGAAGCTGCCTCACAAGCGACTCATGGTCTTCGAGCAGATTTCTGATCATGCTTTTTGCATCAGTTACCCGGGTTGTATCTTCTTTCAAACGAGCCAAACTTAGAAATTCTGACATGGTTCCTGCAGCAACGCCATCGAGTGCCCTCACTCGTTCGGCAATGTCATCAATAAAGACTGCTAATTCATCGTACTGACCTTCGAAAAATTTATGGAGGTCGAAAAAGTGAATTCCACGTACGTTCCAGTGGTAGTTATGGTTTTTGGTGTTGAGCAAGTACTCATCGGCCAGAATGGCGTTGAGAATAGAACAAACGGCCTGTCGCTGTTGTGTAGATAATCCAATGTTAATGTCCATGGTATTTTATGGGTTGGTTTGGGGTTTGCTTTACACCGTTGAGCTGAAGTTGAATCTGTCTGGGAGTAAAGTTTGAAATGTTTTTGTTTGAAAAATAATTACTCAGCAAATGATCTAATGCTTCATCTTCAAAATCAATGATTTGGCCTGAGTCATTGCAAACAATGTGGTGATGTGGTTGCATGTTTGCATCCCAACGCTGTGCCGCATCGGCTACATGAACTTTGTGCGCCAAGCCTGCTTCATACAAAGTTTCAAGTGTTTTGTAAATCGTTCCTAAAGAAATAGTAGGATGACTCAACTGCACTTTTTCGAATAGCTGTTCTGCTGTTGGATGTTCTCTGCTGTCGCTCAACACTTGCATTATCAACAGCCTTTGTGGCGTTGCTTTGAGATGGTGTTGCTTTAATGTTTCGACTACATTCACGGAGATTTTCAGATTTTTAAATGAGAAAAATTATTACCTGATAACTTTTGCAAAGTTCGGTGGTTGATTCATTAACTCCAAATCAGAGACAATAATTTATTGAATTCTAATCTGAGACAGATGGAATTCTATGAGTTAAAAACCATGTGGAGATACCAATGGTTTGTAAAACTCCTATACTTGTATTTTTGATCCTAAAAAAAATTGCATGCTCTCTAAAGTTTTTGGAAGTGCGGTTTATGGTGTAAATGCCTACACCGTTACCATTGAAGTAAATGTAGGTCAAGGAACCAAGTTTTTTCTGGTTGGCCTTCCCGACAATGCTATAAAAGAAAGTGAGCAACGCATTGAGTCTGCTCTAAAGCAATATCGCTATACCTTTCCACGACAAAAAGTGGTTGTAAATATGGCTCCCGCCGACATCAAAAAAGAAGGCTCGGCTTATGATTTACCTATTGGTTTGGGGATTTTAGCAGCGTCAGGCCAAATAGTTGCCCCGGAGTTAGATCAATTCATAATCATGGGAGAATTGAGTCTTGATGGAACTTTGCGACCCATTAAAGGTGTTCTACCCATTTCTATTGAGGCAAGAAAACAACAATTTAAAGGCATTATTCTACCAAAAGTAAATGCTGAAGAGGCTGCTATTGTAAATAACTTGGACGTAATTGGCGTAGATAACATTCAGGAAGCCATAGATTTTCTGGAAGGCAAACTGGTGATTGAGCCTTTGAAAAAAGATACCCGAGAGCTTTTTCTCAATCATGTAAACAGCTATGAAGCTGACTTTGCCAATGTGCAGGGACAAGAAAACATAAAGAGGGCATTGGAAATTGCAGCTGCCGGTGGACATAATGTGATTATGATTGGACCGCCCGGTGCAGGAAAAACCATGTTGGCCAAACGATTGCCATCTATTTTACCCCCACTCACTTTACAGGAAGCCCTGGAAACCACTAAAATACATTCGGTAGCGGGCAGGTTAAAGGGCGAAGTTTCGCTTATCAGCAACCGGCCTTTTCGGGCACCACATCACACCATCAGCGATGTGGCACTGGTTGGAGGGGGAAACACTCCTCAGCCTGGAGAAATTTCCCTGGCACACAATGGAGTTTTGTTTCTCGATGAGCTGCCGGAGTTTAAACGCACGGTGCTTGAAGTGATGCGCCAGCCTCTCGAAGACAGGCAGGTTACCATTTCGAGGGCAAAGTTTACTGTAGACTTTCCGGCCAATTTTATGTTGGTAGCCAGCATGAACCCTTGTCCTTGTGGGTATTACAACCATCCTGAAAAAGAATGCGTTTGCCCGCCAGGCACAGTGCAGCGTTACATGAACAAAATAAGCGGACCATTGCTCGATCGCATCGATTTACATGTAGAGGTAACGCCGGTTTCGTTCGAAGCCATAGTAGCAAACAGAAAAAACGAAGGTAGCGAAGAGATTCGGGAACGTGTGGTGAAAGCCCGGGATATTCAAATTTTGAGGTTTGAAAATAATCCTGAAATCTTTTGCAATGCCATGATGCCCAGCCAAATGGTGAAAGACATTTGCAAGCTAAATGAAGCTGGAAAAACCCTGCTAAAAACAGCCATGGAAAGGCTAGGACTTTCGGCTAGAGCCTACGACCGCATTTTGAAAGTGAGCAGAACCATTGCCGACCTGTGTGCCAGCCAGGAAATTAAAATTGAACATGTAGCAGAGGCCATTCAATACAGAAGCCTGGATAGAGAGGGTTGGGCAGGCTAGGCCATCAAGGCATTTTAAAATCAACTCTTAAGTCTTAGCTCAGTTCCAACTTTTAGATTGGGAGTGTCTGTCGATATTCATTCTGCTTTGCTCTATTGTTTTTGCCACCACATTGGGCAAGACTATGAAGAAACTTGTTCCTTTGCCCAGTTCTGATTCAACAGAAATATTGCCATTCAGTTTCTCTATGAAATCTTTGCAAAGCATGAGCCCAAGTCCATGTCCACGTTCCTTGAGTGTGCCCGGCATTGTCATTCCCGATTGCTTAAAAAGCTGACTCACAATTTCATTATCCATTCCCGTGCCTGTATCGCAGACTGTTAAGTGCAAATCTACATCTTGAACCTCGCAGGAAACAGAAATTGCACCTCCTGAAATAGTAAACTTCAAACTGTTTGAAACCAAATTTCGCAACACAATCAGCAAAACATTTCTATCAGTTTTTATTTGAACATGCTCTGGAATTGTGTTCTCTAAATCAATCTGTTTTTGAGCAGCAATTGGTGCGGCCAAGGCAAATGCTTCAGTCACCATATCTTTCAGCGCCAGAACCTCAAATCTTGGGCTCCATCCACCAGCATGTTGTTTAGCCCAAACAATGAGGTTATCCATCAGATTCATGGTTTCGCTCAATTTATAGCTGGCCATAGGAAGCGACCTTTCTCGAACCAAAGCACTTTCCTTATGGTTTTCGACCAATGTTATCAAGTTGTGTAAGCCAATGAGTGGTTGCCTTAAATCGTGCCCAATAATTGTGATCAATTTCTCTTTCAACTGGTTGGCATCTTGCAACTTATGATTGGCCAGCTTCAGTTCGTCGAGGTATTGAACTATAATTGAATTGCTCTCTTCAAGTTGTTGGTTAAAACTGCGTTGCCTTCTGTAGAACCAAACCAACAACATGATGATTCCTAAAAAAAACAAAGCTGCAACGGCAATTGAAACAATGATACGGCTCTGGTATTTAATTCTGAGAAGTCCGGCTTGGTTCAACGTTCTGAGTACTACATTTTCACTTTCTTTTTGATCAAAGTCGAATTGTGCCTGCAGTTGGCTTATTTCACTTTGTCGATCCATTTTTGTGAGGCTATCACGCCAAGCATGATGCTCTTTCAAAAATAAATAGGCCTGCTTATAGTTCCCTTTATGCGACTCTACTTTGCTAAGCAACTCTGCATGCTGGCTTTTGGCCCTTAAACCACTTTCTTGCCTATCTAAATCTTGAGTTTTACCTAAATAATTGTCTTTTACATCTGTAAGCAACTTCTCTGCTAAAGCCCATTTCTGCTCATAAATCATCATTTCTGCTTGTAGATTCCTTGCGTGAAAAGCAGAAGTGATCAAATCAAAACGGAGTGCCAAGTGGTAGTTGATTTCAGCCATAGCATAGGCAGAATCTACCTGTTTTTCGGCAAAATATACTTTAGCAAGATTTCCTGTGAGCAAGGCTATCCAGGCGGAGTCTTGAGTTAAATTTACTTGATTTAAGCCAGCTTTAAACAGTTTCTTTGAAGTAGAATATTCACCAAGCTGAAACTTGGCCAAGCCCATGTTATTATAGGTTAAATAAACCTTTGCTTTATTGTTTGGATCAAGAATCTCATGAATTTGAAGTTGTTGCTGCCAAAACTGCATGGCAAGATCATAGTTCCTATTCATATAGTGGGTTATACCAATGCTGCCCAAAATTTCTGAAATTAAGTCAGAATCAAGCCCATACTTACGGGCCTCCTTCAAAGCCTGAAGTTTCAATCGAAGTTCTTGAGGATATCTAAATCTGGGTGCTTCCAATGAATTGGCCCAACTCAGAAGCGCATCTACAGCTTCATAATAACAGCCATCTGAAGTTGCCATTTGATGAGCATCTACATACAACGACTTAGATTGTTCATACTTATTGAAGGTGATAACTGAAAGTACATTTGCTTTTGCCAAAATGAGCCGTTTTTGCCTGCAAACATTTGCAACACCCAGGGTCGATGCTGAATCTATCACCTGAAAGCTCAATGCTGGAGGAGCACCAGAATGGCTTAGAGCTGTGGCTGCTGTAAGAAGATAGTCAAACCGCACTTCCAAATTCTTAGAAGCATACTGCAATTTGGACTCTTCCATTATTTTTGCAACAACCTCGTGCTCATTTTGTTGAAACCAATTAGCAACTTGATTTTTTACCTTAATAAGACTTTTGCGATCGGAAAAAGTGCCTTCAGGCATATAAAAACCAAAAACCTGAGCCATGCCAAATCCTGATTGCAAGGTCAGCAGCAGCAAAAAAATAAATCTTCGATAAATATAAATTTTAACCCTCATGGTGGGTAATGGGTTAACAGACATGATTCCTCAGGAAACAGTACATATTAGT
>JBBRCC010000006.1:0-70702 GCA_038205175.1 Cytophagales bacterium
CTGGCAGTATTACTTTGAAAAAGGACAACAAAAATCAGTTGGCAATTACAAAGCAGGAGAGCAGGTTGGCGAGTGGATTTATTATTTCGAAAATGGAAACATAAATAGAAAAGGCACTCTCAAAAATGGGACGAAGGAAGGTGATTGGGAGTTTTACTATGAAAACGGCAAACCAAAAAATATTGGCAGCTTTTTAAATGGAGAAAGCCATGGAATTTGGAAGTATTATTATGAAGATAGTACGTTAAAGGCCACAGCGTTGTTTAAAAAGGGTGTAGGCTACTACAAAGAGTTTACAACTGCTGGCAAGTTGAAAATGGAAGGTTTGATCAGAAATGGGAAAAGTGACAGCACATGGCGGTATTATTATGACAATGACACTTTAAAGGCATACGGGTATGAAAAGGATGGCACAAAATCTGGCTTTTGGAAATTTTACCATCCAAACGGGAAGCCTGCCTCTGAAGGTAAATATGAAAGTAATAAGCCTGTAGGTAAATGGATCTATTTTCACGACAATGGCGAGGTTAGTTCAGAAGGCGAACACGACAAAGAAGGTCAGCGTCAAGGCGCTTGGAAATTGTATTTCCCAGATGGAAAACTCATGGGTGAAGGCTTTTTTGAAAAAGGTAATGGTGACTATAAAGAGTACCACGATAATGGAAAATTGAAGCTGGAAGGCAAAGTTGTAAAAGGTAAAAACGAAGGCAAGTGGAACTACTATTTTGATGATGGGGCTTTAGAAGGCTTTTGTGAATACAAGGAAGGAGAAGGTTTATTTAAGAGTTTCTATCAGAATGGGCAGCTTAAACTTCAAGGAAAACTCAAAAATGGCCAAAAAACAGGAGTGTGGCATTTGTACAACGAAGACGGAAAACTGGCCGGAATTTACAAAACATATTATGATTTTGATTTGCCCATTCCTGCTCCTCGAAAAATTGAAAAACCAATTGATTCAGTAGTAACTCAGCAAATACCAAAGCCAAACACCAAACCTCCGCTCATTCTTTCCAGGCGGAAAATGAGATTTTATCAGGAAAGAATAAATGAACTTCAAGGTATATTGGTAGCGTCAAATCCGCTAGCTTCCATAGCCGGCAGTTGGCCTTTGGCAGTTGAATATTATTGGCAGGAAAGGCTTGGTTATCAACTAGGATTCACTTACATCAATAAACCCTTTTTTGGGGTTCATAAATTTCCAAAACCAGACAAAGTCTATACAAGAGGTTTTTCAATCGATTTCCGTCAAAAATTATATTACAGCGATAGGGGCGACGGCTCTTTTTATTTGGGACAAGAAATCAGATACACGAGCCAGCGTTTTAGAGGTATGCAACAGGTGGCAAACGACACAATGATCTTTTCAAGAACAAATTTTGAAGGTTTTGAAAAAAGAATTGAATTATCGTTCCTGGTTGGCAATCGGTTGTTTAGAAGCTACAATCAAAACGGGAATTGGACAGTCGATTTTTTTGCTGGTGTTGGTGTAGGAGTACGTTTAGCCACCTTGCCCGAAACAGAAGTTTTTCGCAACCTTCGACAGAATACCCTTTCAATTCCCGTACGCATTGGAGTCTTGGGAGGGTACTTTTTTTAGAAATAGCGATTTTGATGCTATAAATCCTGAAGAGCCAAGCCCATGTTGTTTGTCAACTCTTCAAGTTCATCCAAATACATTGATTGTGAATCTTCATGTAGTTTTGCAATAGCTCTTTTGGCTTTTTTTACTTGCGAAACAAAAACAGATTCTACTGCTTTATATTTGCTGTAAACCCCCAGCACGGTATGAATATGAAGCATAAAATGGAGAAGTAATTCGGTTTCAGTTTGTTTGTTTCCCGAGCATTTTAGCCTGAGTGTCAATAATTTACTTGTCTTTTTTATGCTTTTCAATAGGTAGTAATAGTTGTTGAACATTGTGGCAAATTCTTCGTCTAACCAATGCTTTAAGTCTGTCCTGTATCCAACTTCGTCGTGCTTGTAAAAAATATAATAGGTGGCAAGTTCTTTGTTGTTTTTTTGAAACAGAATAAGTTGCTCACAAAATTCTGAAAGTTCTTTAGGTGGTAAAAAGGCGAGTTCTTTTCTTATGGCGCCAATGCCGGCTACTTTCATATCTCAATTTTATCAATTCTTCTTTGGTGCTTTCCACCTTCAAAATCGGCGCTTAAAAAAGCATCAACAATCATTTCGGCATGGTGTTTTGCTGTAAATCTGCCACCAAGGCATAGCACATTTGCATTGTTGTGTTCCCGGCTCAATTTTGCTAGTTCTACATGTGTTACCAGCGCTGCTCTCACTCCTTGATGTTTGTTTGCTGCTATGCTTACACCTATTCCGCTTCCGCAAATCAAAATCCCAAAAGTTGCCTGGGCAGTAGTTACAGCTTTTGAAACTTCATGTGCAGAATCAGGATAGTCAACAGATTCCGCAGAATACGTACCCACATCTGTTACAAGCAATTGTTTAGCTTTGAGGTAAGCTACAAGGTGGTCTTTCAGTTCAAGCCCGGCGTGGTCAGATCCAATAGCAATGGTCATGTTCATCTTATTTGTTGCAAATATCAAACTTATTCATGAACATGAGAAGACCCATTTTCCGGTGTACAATTGAAGAATACATGTTTGGGTTTTTGCCTTTCTTTGCAGTCCAAAAATTGAATATATTACTGAATGAGTAATAAACCTGGTATTCCCCGTGGCACCCGGGATTTCGGTCCGGTTTTGATGCGCAAGCGAAACTATATTTTCGACACCATCAGAAAGCATTTTCATAAGTATGGATTTTTGCAACTTGAAACACCAGCGATGGAAAATCTCTCTGTGCTTACCGGGAAGTATGGCGAAGAGGGAGATCAACTGATTTTCAAAATTCTGAATTCTGGAAATTTTCTAGACGGCGTAAACCCAAACGATATTGAAAAAGGTTACAAAGCAGTCACCTTCCAAATTTCTGAAAAAGCACTTCGATATGATCTCACAGTACCCTTAGCCCGATTTGTTGCTACGCATCGCCATGAAATTACTTTTCCTTTCCGACGCTTTCAAATGCAACCTGTTTGGCGTGCAGACCGCCCTCAAAAAAGTCGTTACAGAGAGTTTTATCAATGCGATGCAGACATTATTGGCACTCATTCATTGTTGGCCGATGCCGAGCTTGGTTTGCTTGCAACAGATGTGCTCAACGATTTGGGGATTTCAAACCATGCCATCAAAATCAACAATAGAAAAGTATTGGCAGGTCTAACAGTCCTCGCTGGAAAACCTGGTGCTGAAACCGATTTTTGTGTAGCAATTGACAAACTGGATAAAATTGGTTGGGATGCCGTTGCAACCGAACTTGAATCAAAAGGCTTTGAATCTGAGGCTATTGTACGAGTAAAACCTTTGTTGGAATCAAATTTGGCATGGAAAGAACAGCTTGCCTTGCTGCTTGAACCGTTCAAACAAATTGAATCAGGACTTGAAGGTTTGGAGGAATTGCGCACTTTATTTGGTTTGATAGTGGGGGCAAATCCGCTTGCCAAGGTTGAACTGGATTTTTCATTGGCTCGAGGTTTGGCTTATTACACGGGCGCTATTTTTGAAATAAAAGCCTTGGGTATGAGCATTGGAAGCATTAGCGGCGGCGGCAGGTATGATGACTTAACCGAGCTCTTTGGTCTGCCCAATGTTCCTGGCGTTGGTATTTCATTTGGCGTCGATCGGATATTCGATGTGATGGAAGAATTACAACTTTTCGGCAAACTCACATTGTCCTCCTCAAAAGCACTTTTGGTTAGGTTTGAAGAAGACGATGCCCTGGAAAGCATGAAACTTGTACAGTATTTTCGCCGTGAAGATATTGCCGTTGAAGTGTATCCGGAGCCTGATAAATTGAAAAAGCAATTCGCTTACGCCGATAGCCTTCAAATCCCTTTTGTGCTTATGAATGGAGCAGATGAAAAAGCCACTGGAACCCTGAAAATCAAAAACATGGTTACTGGTGAACAACATATTCTTACTATGGAAGAAGTCATTAAAATCCTTAAAATTTAATGATATCTTGCACCCAATCCTCCTCAAATCCCCTTTGACAATAACTCTAAAAAGCACCTAAAATGGACAATCACGAAAGCACTTTATATTCTTGTGTGATAGTAGAAGACGATGAAAGCTCGAGCTTGCTACTCAAACACATGGTTGAGAAGTATCAGGAATTTACAGTTACTGCCTCGTTTTTTTCTGGTAAAGACTTTTTAACCTATTTTGAAAAAGAAGGAGCTCCAGATCTTTTGTTTCTTGATATAAATCTTCCTGATATTTCAGGCATTGACCTTGCAAAAATGGTAGGCGAGCAATCTGCTGTTATTTTCACTACTGCCGAAATCAACCATGCTGTAGATGCTTATGACATAGATGCCATCGATTATCTTGTAAAGCCTTTGACCAACGTGCGTTTTAACAAGGCCATGGAAAAAGCCCTTATCAGGGTTCAGGAAAAACGAAATCTTATTTCTATTTCTGATGCAAAAGACATTTTCATAAAAAGCAACTACAAATATATTCGATTAGGCCTAGAGGATATTTTGTATGTTGAAGCCTTGGCTGATTATGTTTTATTTCACATTGCTGGCGACAAAAAGTATATTGTGAATGCAACCATGAAGTTGGTAGAAGATAAATTCAAGAAACTGAATTTTGTTCGTATACATCGGTCATTCATTGTTAACAAAAGTCGAATTGAGCTCATTGAAGACAATCAGGTGAAAATCAACAATAAGCACCTGCCGATAAGCAAATCATATCATGATTGGTTTTACAGTTCACTCAATACCTTGTAAATTCTGTGCAACTCTACTTTGACAATCAATGGAATGAATGGCCCCCGGAAGGAGGCCGTTTTTTTTGGCCTGATGCGCCATTTGCACAACAAGTACAGCATTTCCTTACTGAGTGGAGTAGTGGCAAAACTCATTTTTCAATAGAAACATCTGGTTCAACCGGAACTCCAAAAACTATTTTACTGAACAGGAAACTTATGGTTGCCAGTGCTGAAGCCAGTATTGAAGCCTTTCAAATAAAAGAAATTTCTTCGGTATGGCTAGCCTTGTCACCATTCCATATTGGTGGTATGATGGTGCTGGTTAGAGCTATATTGGCTAAGCAAAATATTGTTTTATCAGAACCCGGCAACCAACTTTCAGCAGCAATTCAAAAAAATTTGCCACAGGTTGGCTTCACCTCATTGGTGCCTTCGCAGATGTTTCATTTGTTAGAAGATGAGAAATCCAGAAAATATTTGAATCAAATGAATGGATTGTTGCTTGGAGGAGGTCCTGTTAATTCTGGCTTGCTCAATAACATATTGAATCACTTGAAAGTGCCTGTATATCAAACATTTGGGATGACTGAAACCATTTCACACTTTGCATATAGAAGTTTGAATGAACAGGAAGCATTATCGCATCCATATCGTGGTCTGCCTGGGTTTAAATTTTCTATCTCAAGCCTTGGAACGCTGCAGGTTAATGGTGCTGTAACAGATCATAATTGGCTTGATACCAACGATATAGTTGAACTTGAGAGTGAAACCTCGTTTCGCTGGCTTGGCCGGAAAGACCATGTTATTATTTCAGGTGGCAAGAAAGTTCATCCTGAGCAATTGGAGCAAAGGTTAAAAAGCCAACTTCCTAACCATAACTTCTTTTTCGTTGGTTTACCACATCCAAGTTGGGGGCAATCGCTTACTCTTTTTGTTGAAGGAGCAGAGCAAATTGAATTGATCAACTTGGTGAGAAACTATTTTGCCGGCCATGAAAAACCTAAGCAAATCATTTTTCTCCCTAGTTTTGTGTACACCCAAACCGGGAAAATCAACCAATCAGAAAGCATTAAAAACGCAAACCTTTCCAAATGAAAATCATCCTCGAATCGGCACACCATGTACCCCCACCATATTCATACAAACTGATTGTAGACGCAGAAATCCATCAAAATGAGCTCCTTATCGATGTAAACTGGACATTTACAGAAAGAGACAATCTTTCAGCTGCGGAGATATTAGACGAAGGTTTTGAGCCTGATGGAGATTTTACCCGGAAAGGAAAACTGCCACTAAACTGGGTTCAGTATTTAAAGAGTTTGCCTTCAGATTTGCAAAAATCAAGCAAGCCTGCCCTTGCCGGCGATGTTCAGGTTTCGATTTTCAACGATCAAGGTATGTTAATCCCTACGATTCCAGAAGGCTGGATTCTTTTCACGCAGGAATTGTTTCAGGCCAGTTTAGAATTAGCCCAAGTTGAACTTCCGCTTACGTTGCAGATTCATTCGCATGTAAACCAAGTTAAGTCTGAAGGCGAATTGCACGTTTCCTTTCAGCAGTTAGAAGGCAAAATTCATTGGAAAGGCAATGAGCAAACAGAAGTTTTGGAATGGCAAAAGTGTCAAAGTTTGATGGCACTTTTTTTTGAAGGGGATGAAACGGCCGACCCTGTGAAAAAACCTCAATTTGAAAACTCGATTGCTTTTTCCGCCGATAATAAACACTGGTTGGTGTATGGAAAAAGTTATCATCATATTGAAAATGAATGGGTTGGTAAGGTTTTGGGTAATTTAGGTTTGAAATAGGCCAGCTATTGTTATTCCTTTGTTGTATGAGATTTTTACCATTGTTAAGCTTCGTTTTTTTGATTTCATGGCTCAACTGTTTTGTAGCATTCTCTCAGGCATTAGACTGGGCTGCCAAAATAGGAGGAATAGGCACTGATCTCGTAAATGCCACAGCCACAGATGCCAACGGATATATTTATTTGGCAGGAAGCTTTAGCCATAACGCCAAAATAGGTAAAACAGAAATGGTGAGCCAAGGTGGCGGAGACTTTTTTATTGCCAAATTCAGTGCTAATGGCCAATTGGTCTGGCATTTAACAGGTGGTGGTCTTAATGACGATTTTGCAACTTGCCTTCACGTTGATATTTCTGGCAAAATTTACGCAGCCGGTGTTTTTACAGATTCTATCAACGTTTCGGGTCAATCGTTTAAGGCCAGTGGCGAAAACGATGTTTTTGTTTTAGCGATAAGTAAAGAAGGTAAACTCGAATGGATTAAAGGGTTACGCTCAGGTGGAAGTGCATTGCCACAAGCCATTGTTAGTAGGGGAGAGCAGGTTTTCGTGGCAGGTGTATTCACTTCCAAATTGGGTTTAGGCGAACTTATTGGACATGGAGAAACAGATGCTTTCCTGGCAGCTTTCAATAGTCAGGGCGAAATTCTTTGGATGCAATCAGGTGGAGGTGCTGGTTTCGAAGAAGTAAAATCGCTTGCAGCCATGGCCGATGGTCAAGTTGTTCTTATAGGTCGGTTTATGAACTATGCCTATTTCGGAGATTACAGGGTTAAAGGTGGCGATAATCCTGCCGTATTTGTTGCGGCCTACAATACAGAAGGAAAGCTGAACTGGGTGCAGAAAATTGCAGGGGTTGATGCTGAAGTGGACATCCTAAGTTCAGCAGTTGCTGAAAATTACTTGTTTTTAGCTGGAAAATTGGCCGGTGTTGCTTCCATTGCTGATCTCAATATTCGAGCTCAAGGCATGTTCGATGCATTACTTATCAAGTTTCAAGCAGATGGAACTCCCCTTTGGGCGCTTATCTCAGAGGGCGACGATGATGAGATTTTCCAGCAAATATTGGTCGATGAAAAGGGTCATATTAAGGCGGTTGGAACTTTCAGGCAATCTTTTGTTTGGGGTAAAAAGAAAACCAAATCTAGTGGCGACAACAATATTTTTCAACTGCATCTGGATGAAAATCTTAAGGTTTTGAATCTTCAATCTATGCCCCTTTTGCCCGACGTTGTCGACAACTGTTTTGCTCTTCACCCCGATGGGAGTTGGTTGATAGCTGGATATTTTAAAAACAAAAAGTTCTTCAGCAAAGACTATTATTTGGTGGCAATAGGAGAGGAAGATATTTTTCTGCAGAAGTCTTTAAACACTCCGGAATCTAAAAAATAAGCACTTCTCAAAGTGGAAAGTTGACATTGGGAATCTTATTTTCCCTAAAATTGGGAATATTTTATTGCCAATGCCTTTAACCATTTACTCCTCTTCTGCCGGATCGGGAAAAACACATACCCTCGCTCGGGAATACCTCAGTTTGCTTATTTCGAAACCCGAACAAGCGCAACAAATCCTAGCTGTTACTTTCACCAACAAGGCAACTGGCGAAATGAAGAACAGGGTTGTTCGCTTTCTATTTGAACTAAGAGAAGGCCGGAACAATGATTTGGCCATTGAATTGGCCAACAAGCTGAATTCAACTCCGGCATCCGTGGCTCAGAATGCTGGTTTGGCATTGAGTCATCTGCTACACCATTTCTCGGACTTGCGGATAATGACTATCGATAAATTTTTTCAACAAGTGATTCGGACTTTTGCCAGAGATTTCGATCTATCGCCAGGCTTTAGTTTAGAACTGGATACCCGTTCAGTTATTGATCAGGTTCTAACCGATCTGTATGGACAAATTGGTGCCATGGCTGATTTGAGGAAATGGTTGGAACACATAGTCGAAAGCCAAATTGAAGCTGGCAAAAATTGGAATTTTAGAGATAATCTTTCAGCTTTTGCCAACGAGATTTTCAAAGAACAATATCAACAACTGGACTGGCAAATACAAGATGACTCATTGGCCGGGTTGTATTCGACGCTTGTAACTTATTGTAAATGGTTCGAAGACGAACTTCAAAAAAAAGCTATGCTGCTCAACGACTATTTTGCTGAGTTTGAACAGCATAAGGAATTTCTTGAGGGAAAATCAAGGAACACTGTTTTTGCTATTTGGAAAAAACTGATGGCAAATGACCACTCTTTTGTTTCCCAGGCTGGATTTTTAAAGGTCAGGGAATCTGATTACGATATTTTACGACCTAAAGTTAGCTCATCGGAGGTTCTAGCCTGGGCTTCGGAACTCATGCCTTTGTTCAACAACATGATGGATTTTTTTGTAGAAAATCAACGAAAATATGCATCCTGTCAACAGGTTAAAAAGCATTTTGCGCCATTGGCCATTACCCGTATTATATTGCATCAATTGCAGAAATATAAGCAACAAAACGATGTTTTCTTGTTGGCTGAAGCACAGTTTTTCCTCAATAAACTAATTGGCAATAATGATGCTTCTTTTCTCTTTGAAAAGGCCGGAAATAACACAAAACACTTTCTCATTGATGAGTTCCAGGATACTTCAATGGGCCAATGGAACAGCTTTTTGCCTCTCGTTATCAATAGTCTCAGCCAAAACAACCACAATCTATTGGTTGGCGATGTGAAGCAATCCATTTACCGGTTCAGGGGCGGTGACATGCGACTACTGCTTGAGCAGGCAGAAAAAGACGTAGCTTCATTTGGTGTTTCGAAACAGTATTTACAAAAAAATTGGCGTAGCAAGGCCAATATTGTATCCTTTAATAATGCTGTATTTAAGCACATTCCGGTTCAATTTCAGCAAGCCTTGGTTAAAATAGGTGTGGCCAACAGTCATGTAATTGATTTGGCATACGCTGATGCTGAGCAAGATTGTCAGGCAAAAAACGATCAGGAAAAAGGGTTTGTGCAACTTCATTTTCCCGAAAAACCTGAAGAAGGTGAGGTGAATGATGTCATTGCTGAAGCATTTATACAACAAATTAAGCACTTTCAGGATTTGGGCTACAAGGCATCTCAGTTGGCAGTTTTGGTGAATAAGAACAGCGAAGGTGCCTTGGTTGCTTCCTGGCTTGCCGAAGCAGCCGAAATAGAAAAAGGCGGAAATTATTGTTTCGATTTTATTTCAAGTGACTCCCTTTTGCTTGGCAGCAGTTTAGCGGTTCAATGCCTGATTTCGGGACTTAAGTTCGTGGCAGATAAAGAGGATATTTTTAGTTTCAGGGAATACCTGGTTTTCAAAAATAAGTTGATTGGCAATGAAGCTGAAGCAAACAGAATTTTAGCTCAATCTGCCTCCAATCTTTTAAATGAATTTGAAGCTGAAATGCTGAAATTTAAGAAACTTCGTCAGCAATCGCTTTCCGAAACAATTGCCCGATTGTTGCTCATTTCTCAAATACATCAACAACCAAGCGATTTGCAGTTTTTGCAGTTGTTTATAGATCAGGTTTACAGGTTTTCATCCAAAGAATCCAATGATCTATACTTGTTCCTTCAATGGTGGCAAACCGTTGCAGATTCTGTCAAACTTTCGGCTCCTGATGGAACTGAGGCGATCACCATCATCACCATCCATAAATCTAAAGGACTTGAATTTGATATAGTATTAGTGCCATTTGCAAGTTTTCAGGTTTTCAAAGATGGCATTCATGCAAACTATTTTTGGACATCTTCGAATGAAAGTCCATTTCAAGCAAGTCAGCCTATTTGTGTAAAATCTAGCTCTGCGTTGCTGGAAACTTATTTTTCAGCGGAATATGAGCAAGAAAAAATCAATGAAGCCCTCGACTCGCTTAACAAGACTTATGTGGCTTTCACCAGAGCAAAATTAGGATTCATCGCTTGGTTTCCTCCCCAAAGAGCGAGTCATCATGTTGGCAATTTTCTAAAAGCATGTCTTGAAGATGGACAATTACCTGAACATGGCTTTTGGGATGAAGCTGGATCAAGCTGGAGTTTTGGTAGCGTTTCTTCGCAGTCAAACTCACTCCAGCTCAAAACTAAAAGTCAGCATGTTATTGGTTTTTCATTGAGTCTTGATACGCCAAAATTGAGAACATCTTTCGTGCCAGATGCTGCCAACAGAATCAATCAAAATGTGGGAATTGCCTATCATAAGGCCATGTCATCTATTCAGTCGGTTGTTCAGTTGGAGGCTTTGAAGCCGAAAGTGTCTGAAGAAATCTGGACACTTCTGGTAAAAACAATTCAAAACACATCCTTAAAACCATATTTTGATGGAAGTTGGACTGTGAGAAATGAGCGCAATTTATTACTAACAGATGGCACCTTGATGCGACCAGACCGTTGGCAAAGTCGAAATGGTTCTCATGTGCTCATTGACTTCAAAACAGGATTGCCAACTCCAGCCGATTCGAAACAAATGAACGATTATGTTTCAGCTGTAAAGCTAGCTGGCTTCAAAGATGTGACTGGATTTCTTGTTTACCCAAATGCTGATCATTTGGTTGAAATCAGCTAAAAAAAACCAGATTATTTTTTCTTAATCCAAATGCTTCCACCGTCGTTTTTGTGGCAAAGCGGCATGTGTTGCCTGAACCACTCCCGGTGATGGTGCTCCAAAAATGTATTGAAAACCACAATTTCAAAAGATGGATTATACATCAAAAATGCTCTCAGGATATAAATTTCATTGAATCCAAACCAATCGTGCGTTCTCATTACCCAATCTTTTGGATATTCGAATGGCGTAAAAACATCGTGTACATGAATAAAAACGCCAGGTTTAAGCCTCGGTATTATTTCAAAGAACAAATAATTAACATCACTTCCTGTTTTTGAAACGTGGGTTGAATCAATAAATAGAAAATCGCCTGACTCAAGTTTGTCAAAATAGCTCAACGGTAAATCCTGAATAGGTTTTACCTCAATAATATTAGTTTGTTTGTCTTTTTCTGTAAGCAGGGAATACAGTCTTTCTGGGTAGGGCTCAATAAATGTAAGCTCAATTTCATTGTTGAAAAACCGTTCGTTCGTATCAAGCATCACTGCAGAACTATGACCGGAACCAACTTCTATTATATGTTTTGGCTTGAAATGCCGCATCATGCTGTATAGAAAAATACCGTCAGCATACGGATAAATTCCGTTGCTCAAGTAGTATCTGGCTGATTTGTCTTCAGTTTCCGGAAATGGAAGTTCAGCATAATACGTTTTCAATTCTTCCATGAGGGCCAACTGACCATTTTCGTTCATGTCAATGCCCGGCACTTCTTTCAAACTCATGTCGAAAATTTGATCCAGTCTAGGCTTGATGTCAGCTCTTGAAACCAAAGGACTATAATAATGCCCGGGGGGGTACCAAGTTCTGTATTTGGTCAATTCCTTGTTAAGGTGCCTGATATAAGGTAGGCTATTGAGCAGATTTTTGACAGCTTGTTTTATCATGTTGAGTTGTTCGCAGGGCGAAAGTGAGAAACAATAGTATTAAATTCAAATCAAAGTGTGATAAGAGTTCAACTATATGGTCAAATTGCAGGGCAAAACTGAACGGTGTAGGGTTTTGCGGAAATTGAGAAAAACGGACTGTACCCAATAGCTACCTTCGCATCTGATCGTATTATAACCAAGCTGATTAAAATGAAAACCGTATTAAAACACAGCATGCCGACCTTCACATTCTGGCTCATGGTTTATGCTTGCCAGTTGGCTACTAACCTGCCCCATGCTTATGCACAGGACAGAACGGCAAACATAAAAAGTGGGGACAATTTTTTTGAAAAACAGGATTTCTATAATGCCCTCGCACTTTATGAGGCAGAGTTGAAAACAAACGCTGATAATAAAACTGCCAAGATGAAGGCTGGTATAACTCAACTTTATCTGGCAAGAACAGATGTCGGACTTTCTTTAATTAAAGGTGCTAAAAGTGAGAAAAGCGAGTCAGATCCATACTATTTTTTCTGGCTTGGTCGTGGTTTCCACCTCAACATGAAGGTCGATTCTGCACTTATTCAGTATCGGAAATACCTGTCACTATCGGATAGCAAGGATGAATATCGCTTGGTAGTTTCAGAGTTTATTAAGCAGATTCACCAAAATGAGGCATATTTTATTACTTCCGAACAATCACCTTACACCATTCTCAACTTAGGCGACCGGATTAATTCGCCTTACACAGAGTCTAATCCTATGCTGTCTACCGATGGTTCTGTACTTGTTTTTGTGAGTCGAAGACCTTTGTTTGCCGACGAGAAAGCCTTAAGTGACGGCGAATACATTGAGAAAGTATTTTTTTCCATAAAACAAACAGATCAAACTTGGAGCAAAGCAGAGCCATTGTTCTCCACCAAGGATGCTAAAAATATTTTTAAGCCAGTTCAGTTTTTGCCAAACACTTCTTCCTTATTGTTGCATCAGCCAAACGACCCAAATAAGCTATTTGTAGCAGAGCGTGACCAGTCCGGATTTAAACCACCAGTAATTTACAGCGGAATGTTGCCTACTCAGTATTTCCAGGCTGATGGTGCACTAAATCCTGAGTTTAAGATAGCTGTGTTTGTAAAGAATACAATTTTCGACGGCACATTCGACTTGTACTATTCGCAAATAGAGGCTAACGGAAAATGGTCGAAAGCAGAAAAATTGCCAGATAATATCAACACGTCCCAAGATGAAATAAGTCCTTCGCTCATTAACGATGGAAAGACCCTGATTTTTGCGTCAAAAGGACTTCCTGGAATGGGTGGCTTCGATTTGTACAGATCAGAATGGGATGAGTCAAAAAAAGTATGGGGTGCACCTCAAAATTTAGGTTATCCGATCAACACACCGGGCGATGAAATCAACTACCATGTGAGCACAAGCAACCGGGTTTTCATTTCTTCAGCCAGACCCAAAGGTTTCGGAGGACCTGATATTTACGAAGTTGTAGAGCAGCCAAAATCAATTGAAAATCAATAGTTTTTATTGAATTTTAACTTGAAAACCTATGGTAAGTTTTTTGGAATTTGCTTCCGGCTTACTTATTGAAACTACTTTTTTGTTTAAAGTTGCAAAAGCTCCTTTTTCGTTTTCAGTAACATCTTCTGGCATCAAAGGCGAAGAAAACTTAATGGTTTGACCTGCAGATGAGATTTGATTTCCCTGCTTGATGGTGATATTATTCGTTGCCCACGCTTGAAGTTTTAGAGACTCGATTTCCAGAGAATATTGTTCAACAATAAAAGTAGCAGACAAAATGCCTTTCTTCCAGGTCCAGGTTCCAGAAATACTGCAAGGCAAAAATTCTTTCCCATTTTCACTCACCATTTGTTTCCAAACTGCCTTTATTTCTGTTTCATTTTTTATGTGAATTAATGAATCTGGCCTTCCATTTAGGATAAATTTTTGACCTCCGGTTGTTTGAATTTCAGGAACCAAAAAGCCTTCGTTCAGACTAACTGGCCAGGCAAAGCCTTCAAGTCCGTAAATGCCTGACAAATAATCGGAGATTGGTTTAGATCCTAAACCATCTGTAAATGGTACCATAATGCGGTTGTTGGGGGTTTTTACAATCCACACACCTGCTGGTTTTCCAAATATTCGATAGGATGTAAAAGTTGATTGTTGTTTTTGCTCAGGCAATTTTTGAATAAAGTTCAATCTTCCGTTCGCTGTTTCTTTTTGTAAGGTAGAAAAGCATTTCAACGCTTTGGAAAAGGTTCCTATTGTATAGCCCCATATTCTGTTTCTTCCGGCATAACTATAGGTGCCCCTGCCTTCATCGAGCATTCGGTTCAAGTGGTTCTTTTCGTTGTATTGAACTTTCAAGTAATGCTTCCAGACCTGAATAGCGATAGCAGCCAATTGTTCTGCAGGAGCTGGTGCCACCTCAGGGTTTTCTATAAAGAAAGCAGCTTGTTCCATGCTATCGTCCCATGTATTTTGCAAACTGCGCCCATATTGAAAGGCACAACCCGTTTCCGGATGAAGCAAATTCCACCACAGCTTGCCCGAAAATTCTACAAAAGGCTTCAGTTCTGTCAATTCACTTTTGGCGTCAAGCAGTTTAGCAGCTTCGTATAAAAACAGAGAGAATTCCATTCCATAACGGTCGTACCGGGCATTTTCGTTGTTGTTGTCGTCGCTCAAATAATTGCCGGAAGAGCGCAATTGGGCTATGCATTTTTGTAAGAGACGAAGAAGCATATCCTTGTCTTGTTCGTAACCATTTGCATAAGCCAACGAGCCTGTTAAAAGTGCAACTGCTAGGTAGTTTGGTGGTCGGTTGTTGGCTACAGTCTCCGATTCAGGGCTATAAAATTTCCTGATATCGCTCATGGATGCAAAGATCTTTTCACTTGTTTGCGAAAGTGCTTCCGTCTTTGGCTTGGGTCCATGCAGCTGAATATAGCGGGTTTGCATGGCAAACAATTGCGCAAACGTTGTTCCATTGGCATCTTGAGCTAATAGGCCTTCAATCCATTTTTGGGTATCGTATTTTGAAGTGCTTCCTGCATAAAGCTGCCGATCAAGTTCGAGAGCAACCATCATGTGTGCAAAGGCAAAATCTCCTTTTATGGAAACCCCAAAAAGAGAATCCGGGGTGTTTTCTGGAGAATTCAGTCCATCCAGATTTACTTCCAACTCCTGATGAATAAAGGCAATTTGTTTTTTCAGAAACTCATTCAAATGTATTTTTTTCTGACTCCAGGCCTGAATGGAGACATTAAAAAAAAGGAATATGACTGCTAATAGGTGAGCACAATATCTCATCATAAGTTGTAGTTGTTGCCTTGCAAATAAGGGCAATTGGATTGTTTAATCCAGCGAAGTAGAATCAACAATTCGTTTTATTACTTCATCCAGATCATTTGTTGCTTTTTCCATGAGATTTAGTAACTCCAACGATAATGGATTTTGTTCGGTCTGCTTCATCAAATCTGCTATGCCCATGATGGAGGCAAGAGGCCTTCGAATGTCATGCGATTGAATTCTTGCAATTTCTTTCAACTTTTGGTTCTGTATTTCCAGTTGCTTTCGAGTCGAAATCAAATCATTCTCATTGATTGTATTAAAAGAAATGCCAAACAACTCTCCCGAATCATCCCAAATAGGTAAATATTCTACAATAAACCAGAGTTCTTGTCCATTTGGAAATAGAATTGGTAATTCATATCGAATTGCATTCCCAGACAGGGCCTTATCAAAATGTTGAAAAAATAGCTCTTCAGTTCCAGGTACAATATACCTTTTGAAATCCTCTTTTTCGGTCAGTGTTTTCCCATAAAATAACCTAACATTGATTTCAGCTTGTTTGTTGAATGCTATAACTTTCAGGTCTTTAGAAATCAGAATATGAGCTTGTTTTGAACTTGTTCCGAAAGCTTGAAGTTGGTTTTTCAAATGGGTGAGCTCCAGTTCTTCCTCAATCCTCTTCGAAACATCTGTAATTGACAAATAAAACAAATCCTGAAAACCAAAGCCCTGTAATTCGAGGTGAACGTGAGGCCGCCCAGTTGGAGAAAGTACCGTTTTGTTAGCAATTAGCTGATCCATCCAATCGCTAAATCCTGATTTGTTGTTGGATGCCTTGCCCTCAAACAAGTCTTTAAAAGAATATTGACTTTCATCAGAAATGCCAATTTTTAGTAAAGTCATGGCTTCTTTGTTGGTCTCGACCAGGTTTCCCTTTTTATCGAAAATGGCCAAACCAATTTTTAGACGCTGAATGAGATTCAGCAGCGGAAATTGAGCAATGGTTTCTCTGGACATCGTCAACTTCATAAAATTGTCTTTTAATATAGACCAAATTTAAACTTAAAAACTTTCAAAATTGTTTCCTAAAAATATTGATAAACAGTGAGTTATTTTCTGTGAATCCACTTTTTATGATTTAAATCAAATTATAGAAAACCGGAAATAGTTATATTTTGACTTTGATCTCAACAAGGTGCTCGCAAATTTCATTGCTCGCTATCGCAATTCGATTACTCATTAGATTGTTCTGCCTAAGGGCTCAGAAGAGTTTGCGAAGTAGGAAGTTAAATAAAGTTCGGTTTCTAATTTATCATCTGCCTTTAAATAGCTTTTAAACAATGGGAAGTTTAAGGTAAAATTAGTGGAAAAGAAAAGACTCCATTGCTTGGTCATTTTCAGAAACAGGTTGATTCTGATTAATAAATGGCTTCAGCATACTTCAATTCGTGTTTTTTTATATTCCAAAGCAACTTTTATTCATTGCTACATTAGCTTCATCGCCTCAATGAACTATTTAGGTCATTCATTCCGCAACAAATTCAGCAAGCATAGTTCAACTTGGGCAAAAAAAAAGAGCCCCGATTGGGGCTCTTTTTCGAATCCAAATCTTACGATTATCGTTTGATCATGAACTTGGTGTTCTTCACTACTTCGCCTTGCTTGATAGTGATTAAGTACATGCCATTGTTCAAGTTACCAACTGAGATAGAAGTTTTGTTAGAACCAGCTTCGATATTCCAGGTAGCACTTCTTAGAACTTTACCAGCAAGGTCACGTACCATATAAGATACAGCACCTTCTTTTTCGCTATCCATAGAGAGGTTGATTTCGTCAACAGCTGGGTTAGGATAGATGGTGAAGTCGGTAAAAGACAATGTGTTTGCTTCTTCAGTGCCTTTGAAACCTTCACCAGCACCATTAACAGAAGGAGAAACCGGAACACATATGATTTCAAACTCACGTACCAAGTAATCACTGTTGTCCGCCCCCGGCTCAATTGGATCTCCAGTCATTATATCCACATTAGGACCAGCAGTAAACTCAATGTATTTAATTGGAACACCTAGTGGCGATGTCAAGGTCAAATTGAAATAGCCAGGGCCGCTAAGTGGTGCAGTTGCTAAGAAGGCACCTCTGAGGATTTCGACACCATTAATGTCAAATGTTCTCCACAATCCTTGCTCCCTGTTGCCACGTTCGACGTAGAAGCGAGCCATCTTGAAAGTGATTTTGTTTATAGGTTCAGGATAAGTAGTGAAGTCAAAACGCATTGTCTCAGTTTTCGGTGTATTGGTAGCGACGTCAAGTCTGAATCCAAGTTCAAGCCTGGCTAAAGCAGCAGTTTCAGGAACACCAGTGCTAGTAACACCAACACCGCCACTGTTTGCCCTCCATGATGGGGTTGCAACAGCATCTTCTATTTCATTAGGAGCAACTGGACCACCTGAGAAATTTTTAGCAGTAACAGTAGCGAATCCAGTACCCACTGGCCAAGTGCCAGTTGAAGGATCAAAATCATCAACACGTCCTGTTCCGTTTTCAGTGCAAACGTCAGCTTCTCTATCACATAATAGAGTAAGACACTGAACATGATAGTCGCTGTTGTCTCCGTTGAATGTAGGTTTAAGAACATTTGTGGCTTGATCAATCCACTGCTTAGATGTGAAAATAATAGCTGCAAAAGGAACATTAGAATTAATATTAAACTCCAAGTTTCCTGGATTTACTCCATTGTTTAATTCAACACCTTGAAAATCGGCAGAACCACCATCAACAGCTGCAATAGGGTTAAGATCGTTATCATACAATTGGTAGTGGCCAATCTCGATATTGCCAAATTCTTTGTAGAATCTTGCAAGCTTAACTTTGGCAAATTGATACGGTGATGGACCCTGACGGACAAGTACAATAAGCTTTTCAGATGTGCCTACTCCACCGATAAACCTAAAACCAACTTCTGGCTTGAAAGTACCGTTATCTTCAGGATTTGGAGAATTTACTCCCCATCCACCAAGATTGGCATTATTTACGAAAGCTAGACCTGCCGGAGAACCTACTGAGTTATAGATACCTCCATTGTAGCCAATTCCCGTGATTTGAGTTTCTAGTTCCCATGCATTTTTTGAACAAAGTTCTTTCCTTGTGCATGTTTCTTCATCATTTCGGCATCTTTCGATAACAATTTTTCTAACATTGAAATCTGAATTGTCAGCTGGTGACAAAATGACCAAGTTATTATTAGCAGGATGTACAGATTGACGGGGAATAAACTCCAAATAACGGAAAGGAGTATTGGTTTCAACTGTGAATGTATGAATGCCTGGGCCTGAGCCTGAATTTTGAGAGCCATAAAAGAATTCTGCGCCTGCAACCTTGGCAGGAACTACATTTAATCCTTCATCATATGCAATCCACTCTCCCCTTTCTTTGAGTTTTCCACCGTCCACGTAAAATCTTGAAACGGTTACAGTTGCTTTCATTAATTGAATAATTGCTGCATTTGCCCCAAAATCAACACGTAACTTTTCGCTTTTGCCATTAAGTTTGCGGGAACGGGCAAATTCGAATCTCCTGTTGTCAGAATATTCATCCATTGTTGCATTTCCAGGAGAAATGAGGCCAACACCACCACTGTTAAGAATAGTGTGTGCGTCAGTCATAAAAAGAGCAGGTCTAGCAATACCATCGAAATCGAAGGCTGTTAATACTACAGGCCATCCACTGCCTCCAAACCAATTCACTTGAAGACCTCCGCCTCCAATATTGAGTTGTTCGCAGGTAACTGCAGTTGTAGACTGTAAACTGCTGATGCGTTTTGAACTTGCAACAGCGCAGAAGGCGGCGGATTGAGATAGCAATGCTAAGCTCAATGCGACAGATGAGATAGAAGTTCTCATGGGTTTTGGTTTTAAATTGAACATATGTAAGAATTCGAAAGCAAAGGTAAACAAACTGGAAACTCAAATGCAAGTGTTTTTGCAAAAAAAAGGAAAAAAAATCTCAAACTTTCGCTAAAAGTGCAATTGAATAGCTTGAAAGTGATGTTTTCGGTATCAGAGATCCATGTAATAATTGTGTGAAAATTGTCAGGAAGACTGAAGGAATACCCGTTTTGGGTTGAAGTTCTACATTTTAATTACCTGAGCTCAACGCCTGGGCTCCAATTTTAGCAACCAAAACCGGAGTTGGGACTCTGAATTTGATAAGAAATGCTTCATTATCGCATGATTATTCTGGAACAAAGAGCTGCTTTGAGATTTATAAAGCTTTTGCCAATCAATAAATATGAACAGCGCCGAAGCCAGGTTCATAAGAATCAAAGAAATTTGAGTCGGGCTGTTACAACAAGAGGCAATTCATTTCATTCAATGGACTGGGTTGCTGAAAATTCAGGTAGATATTCCTTGGTTTTCAAACCAGGATTGGCTTTGCGGAAAACATTTCATTTCCTTTTAAGTGAATATTTATGGAATTGAAGAGGTTAAATTCCCATATTTATGTTTTCATCGCTTGCTTTCTCACAAACGCTTCAGGAAGTTTAAAAAGGAAAAATTGCGCAATTGAAGAAAATATTTTGTCCTAAAAGAGGACCAACACATGGAGTAAAATCGATAAAATTTTTAATATTATTTAGAATTGGGGTAGTTAGAAGCATTTTAATATAAAAAAGGCACTTTTCTTTCAATTAAAAAATCTGTTATATTTCGCTCTAACATTACAACTATATTTATGTGCCAAAACCCGAGCTACTTACCTCAGTAATGGCACGAATTAGATTCAAAGTTTGTATTCAGTGTTAACCCTCACTTTTGCATCAAACCAATTTATAGTTATGAATCATTCTTTACAAACATCGACACTTGTTTGTAGTTTACGAAGCCTGGTGATAGGTCTGTTGGCCATCACCGCCTTATTAATAGGTCACAATCAGGCTGTCGCACAAACAACCCTTATCGCTGCCTCCGGTTTTGGAGGTTTCGAGCAAGGAATACCTTCAGGTAACTCCGTTTCCGATTTTGGAGTCAACAACTGGCAAGTAGTTCAAGGAGCTAACAACCGTTGGTTCAGAGGAACAGCAGGTGTTCCATTTTCAGGAACTTACCATGCTTTTACTGGTCCTGACGCATTAACCTGGACAGGTCAGGCTTTCAACGCTGTTAGTCACATTTACCAGGATGTCGTGGTGCCTGCCGGGCAGCCAATTCTAGACCTATCTTTTAGATTTAAAGTTTCGGTTGAAGATCCCGGTAACGATTACTTAAGAGTTCATCTTATATCTCCTACAGTCAATCCTGTAGCTGGTGCCCTTTTATCAACTGGACAATTGGTTCAATTAAATGGTACAACTTCATATACCCTTCAGAATATTTCTTCCAATGCAGCACCAGGCTCAACCATTCGCCTTGTGTTTTCATTTAGAACCAATAGTGCTGTTCCTTTGGCAGCAGCAGCATTAGACAATGTATCCTTGACATCCTTGCCGGCAGCTTCTTTTACAGCAACTCTTGCTGGCGGCTTTTGGAGCAACCCCGAAACTTGGTTAGGTGGATTAGTACCAGCAGCGGGAAACAACATTGTAATTCCGGCCGGTTCAAGGGTAATTGTAAACCAAAACATCAATTATAATAATTTAACACTAAATGGTGGATTGCAATGGTCAACAAACAGCTTAGCCACTTTCACTGGAAATGTTACTATCGGAGCAGCAGGGAATCTATACCTGGCTCAATCTAACCAAACAGGACGTTCTATAATAATAGGAGGTACGCTTACAAATAGTGGTTTCGTCAATGCTTCAGCAGCAGGAAGTTCTATTACGTTTAATGGCAACGGTAATGTTCAAATCACTGGAGCTGGCACTTTTACTGGCACAGGAGGTAGAGGCGTTATTAGAAATTTAAAAGCGCAGAATAATGGGGTGTTTACCATCAATACCACCCAAAATTTAACTGTATCAGAAGAATTTACAAGCACTTCAAATAGTGTTGTTACCAACAATAAGCTCCGAATTGACAATGCTGCCGATGTTTTCGAAAATTCAGTAAATCAGCTTGTTATTTCAAATGTCGGATCAAATTACTCATCAGCTCCAGTGGTTCATGGTCAGTCCGTTACAGCATGGACAGCAGGTGGATTGGCAAGCACAGGGACAAGATACTATGTTTCAGGTCAGGTTTATTTATGCACATCAGGTGGCACATTTGATGTAGTGGCGCCAGTGAATACAATTCCTGCTATTGAAACCAATGGCACAGCAGATTTACTTTGGATAGGTGCTTTAGGGAATCTGGGAGCTGGTTTCCAGATCAATGGAAATGTATTGGGCAACCAATACTATTGCGGAAACAATCTCTACCTGGCTCTAAATGGAGGCAGCGCTTCAGCTTTGGCACCTCCAACCCATTTGTCAGGAGTTGTGCTTAGCGGCTCGGTAGATTATCTTTATTTAGGCACCGTTGCCCGGGCTTCTTTGAATTGGGATGCCCCAAGCCAAACTGTTCGTAGTTTAAATCTGCTTTCCGCCGGAAGTGGCTATTTCGTAGCACCTTCTATTGTTTTTACAAATACAGGTTCTGGTTCGGGTGCTGCAGCTTCTTCAGTGATTATGGAAGTAAATGGACCGGCCCAAAGTGGTTCAGTTAAAGCCTCTGCCACAACATACACTGGAACTATTGAAATTCGGTCATCAGTAGGTCCGGTTGCGGCAGGAGTAGGTAATATTACAGTGAACAACCGAGGGTATTATACAACTGCTCCTACTGTTGGATTTACAGCACCTCAGGAAAACAATTTAATTCTGGCTCAAGGTTCAAACTACGGTTCATTGCCAACCGTAAACTTGGTTGGTGGTATATCTCAAGGTGTTGGAACTCCTCTAACTTTTGAGATCAATATTGCTTTGGGAAGAATTATTTCTGTGTATTGTACAGGAGGTACTCAGGCGTATGTGGTTCCACCTACTTTAACCATTACGTGTGGCGGAGGAACCGGAGCTACTTTAGGATGGGGAACTTCATGGCCAACTGCAACTTCAGTTTTGGATGCAAACGGTGTGTTGACAGGATTTACGATGGTAAATGCAGGTTTTGGGTATTTAATAGCTCCCGAAGTAGTAATTTCTGACCCCTTGGCTGGTGAAATTGGCGCAACCATACCTAGTTGCAGAATTCAGCAATACGGGTTAAAATTTGGTGTGTTTGCACCTCAAACTTCTGCTACATTAGCTGTTGGAGGTGCCGCAATCCCAACAAATAATCGACTTTTGTCCATTGAGGCTGTTTCAGGTGGCGGTTTAATTATAGCTGCACCGCTTGAACTTTATGGCATCAATGCCTTGGTTTTAAACAATGGATTTATAGATGGAGCTTTTTCAACTCTTAGATGTTCCAGCCATAAATTTGCTGGTACTACTGGGAATGAATTTTCATTTTTTTACAACGGTCCAATCCAGTTAACACTACCAGGTGGCCAGGCCAATGCTGTAAGGACTTTTCCTCTTGGAATTGGAGCAGGAGGAGCCAGGTATGGTACATTCAATACAGGGACTGCGTCGGTTTTAAACGGTGGGTCTAATGCAGGGTATACCTATACTTCTATTCGTGCCAGCTCTACAGGTTTAGCCTCGGGTGGTATTACTCCTGTTTCCAGTGCGCATACTGGCATTAGGTCTATGCGGCTTGAAATGCTTGGCACAGGTACGATAACAAACAACAATACGGGTAAGTTTTTTGACTTGAGCTGGAATAAATATGATAATCTGGTTGGCGACATTTCTACTATTTTTCTTATTCAAGCTACGGCATTAACAGGTGTATGGACCACAAAATCGATACCTGTAATTCCCAATGGCTCTTTGCCAGATAACGGTTTGAGGACTTCTGTCACCGCTACCATTGGAATTGCAACACCCATTTCGAATTCCACAAATTACTTTTTTGCATATGCTCGAAACGGATTCACTGTGCCACCTGCTTTATCATACAATGTTGTCCGCACTGAAATGGTTCCTTATCTTTCAATAGCCAGTACTTCATTTGGAGGCGATGCAAGTGGTGCCCCATTCCCTAACTGGACAGCAGTGGACGGCAACGTAGGCGATGAGGAATATTCTGACATTGTGAGCTTGGTAGCACCTGGGAATGCCTTTACTTTTCAAGGTCAACCTGTAACTGGCTTTAGGGTGCATACAAATGGATTTTTACAACTGGAAAATGGCATTCCACTCGGGTTACCGGATAATTCTAAAGAAAACAATTTTTCTAACAAAGATCTGATCAACTTAATTTCTCCATTCTGGGAAAATCTGACTGTTACCGGGTATAATGCCGGAAATCCCACAGTAAGTGCAGCAAATAGAGATTTATGTGTCAGGTATAAAATAACCGGAACAGCTCCTGCTAGGGTTGTAACGGTGGAATATGCCAGAATGACCATCAATGGATTTGCGGGTCCTGATATTTCATTTCAAATAGTATTACGTGAATCTACAAACAACATTGATTTCATTTATGGGGCAATGCAGCTTTATTATGGTACACAGAATCTACGCTATTCATTTAGTTGTGGAATAAAAGGGAGTTACAATACCAGTTATCCATCTATAGGTCAAGTGTTTGCGCAGCAGTTTGAGAATAATGCATTGTTTGGCAATCAAGAAACACAATCACCAAATTTAGGTGCAAACGGACATGCCATTTCACCAAAGCCGAGAACAAGGTTAACTTTTTCTCCAGGGGTATATTTACCGCCTGTATTGCCAGTGCCAATAGCTCCTATCAATGATAATTTTGCAGCATCAGAAGTACTTCAGAACACTCCAACGTTTCCTTTAAACATTGCGTTTGACCCTTTATTAAATCAATCTAGGTTGTTTTCCACAAGGTACGCTACAGCATCTCCTCAATCTATTTGCACAGGTCCTACCGGAGCTAAAGATGTTTGGTTTACTTTTACTGCAATAGAGAACCTCGCTACAGTTAGAGTATATCCTTCAGGCGGTTTTGTTCCCACAATTCAGGTGCTAGACAATACTTTGAACACAATTTCATGTGTAGTAGGCACGGCCGGCTTGATTCTTGACGCTTCTTTAAGTGGCTTAACTATTGGTACCACCTATTATATTAGGGTTTACCACAATCTGGTTGGAGCAACTGCCACATTTGAAGGTGGGTTTGTTTCCCAAACATCTGTTCCAAATATTTCAATTGTTAATCCTGGCACAAATTACACCATTGCTACTCCAACAACACCTTCTGCTCCAGGAGGAGCACGTTTAAGAGCGAATGGAGGTTCTGGAAATTCATTTGCAGCGGCAATAAGCCAGGTAACATTAGGACAAGTTACAGGTGTGGCTTTCGATGGTGGTAACAATTACTTAACCTTACCCACTATAACCACTGAAAGTCCTGATTGGGGAATTACCGGAGAATTTGGAATCGTAGTAAATGCAGCAGCGCCAAATGACAATTGCAGTGGAGCCAAGACGCTAACCAATATCAACTCACAAACATGTGTACCTGGTCAGAATCAATTGATTGGAAATTCAAGCCAAACTGCAAGTCCTTCACCTGAAATTGCACCGAATTGTGACCAAGCTGTTGGTCCTGACGATGATGTATGGTTCAGGTTTGTGGCAACCGGTGTTAGAACGAAAATTTCAATCAAAGGGAATGCAGACTATGATCCGGTATTTCAGGTTTGGTTTGGAAATACTTGTACTTCTAAGTCAACCATAAATCCTCCTTCACAAGGTTGCGTCAATCAAACTGTAATAAATGGTACAGAAGAGTTGGAATTTAACTCAGTTATCAACCGAATCTACTATGTACGTGTATTTCATAGCGGTGCTGGTTCAGGCACACTTGGTGCAACTTTTGATATTTGCGTAACTACCCGACCTGATCGTGATATTGCTACAACTGCTTTGATGGAACCATTGGGTGCAAGTTGTGGTAACGCAAACCAAAATGTGGCAGTTCAGGTTAGGAATTTGGGTGGTCTTACCCTTACTACAGGAACAATAATCAATGCGTCAGTTACTGTAACAGGACCAGGTGGCCCTTACAATCTAAATACTGCCTTTGCATTGCCAGCCAACCTTGTCACTAATGCCGCAACCACCATCAGTGTAGGTACTTTTAATATGACTGCCTTTGGGCTTTACACCTTTAATGCAACAGCAACAATGGTTGGTGATGGTAATCTGGCAAATAACACGCTTTCTCCAGCTCCGACCATCAACATTAATCTCATCAATGTGCCTCCTAATTATATTGATGGCTTTAATATCCAAGGAGATTGGATTATTCGTCAGATTACAGGAAATGGAAACTGGGTTTTCACAAACACACCCCAACGAAACGGTAGTGGTTCCTCCCCATTTGTTCCATTCGACGAAGGCACAGGGTACCTCTTCTTTAATTCGTTTAATTTTTCACCAGGCACTTTATCCATGGCTATTTCACCTTGCTTAAGCTTGCCTTCCACAGCCACGAAAGTTCAGTTCAGAATGAAAAGGGATAATGGCTTAATAAGCTTGCGAGACAGGGTAGACCTGAAAGTAAGTACTAATGGTGGAAATACATTTTCAAATTCTCTCAAACTTAGAAATACGACTTTAGATAGAATTGAAGTGGCCGTCAGACCATTCAATGAATCTGGTCCTGCTATTCAATGGCATACTTTCGAAGCTGACCTTACGCCTTATTTGGGTCAAGTGATTAGAATTGGTCTTCAAGCTTTTGGTAATTTTGGCAACAACATGATGGTGGATGATTTCAGGGTAATTCCTGCTCTTGTTGCAGATGTTCAACCTGTTAACATCGTTTCACCTACTGGCGATATGTCTTGTAATCAAAATTCATTCAACGTAGTAGCCAGGTTCAAAAACAATTCATTCCTTCCAGCCTCTAATATTCCTTATTCTGTCAACATTGTAGGTGCAGCTACACCAAGCGTGTTCAATGGTATCATTCCATTCATAGCTGGAGTTAGCGAAGTAGACGTAAACGTTGGAAGTATTTCCACAACAGGTTCTGCTCCGATTGGATTTTTTATCACTACTTCGTTGGTTGGAGATGCGGTGCCAGCAAACAATAGTATTGGACCGGTGAGTGTGCCTCTAAAAGCAGATTTTACCTATACATCTACACTTTCTGATCCCTTTATTATTCAAGGAGCAGGCACAAATCTTACGGGGTCAGGCACATTGGGCGCAGTAAACGCAAATTTAACCAATGCTGTTGGTTATATCGTTTCAAATCAAGCTCCAGTTGGTAGTCCTGTCGAAATTTTTGCTCCTTTGAATGTTACTTCTTTAGGGAACCAGGCAGCCAATACGCTAGCAAGGGTGCAAGTAAACCTTTCGCATACAAGACTTCAGGAGGTAACATTGATTTTGATAGATCCAATTGGAGTACAACGAAACTTGTTTGTTAAACGTGGCGGTTCAGCTGACCATTTAACAGGCACCATATTTACTGCGTCTGCAGTTACACCAATTGCATCTGGAGTTGCTCCATTCACCGGTTCATTTTTGCCTGAACAAGCTTTCTCTGGTTTTAGTTCTGCAGCCGGTTCTGCAAATGGGGTTTGGCAACTGTATTTAATCGATGATTTTCCTCAATCTGAAGGAGGTGAATTGTTGAATTTCACGATTACATTCGTAAATGATTTCTCAACGGCTGAATATACTTGTCCAACTTGTCCTTCAGGATTTCCTGCATCAGCTACAAATCCGGTTGTGAGTTTAGACTATCCTGCTAATTCATTTGGTCAAACTTTCCCGAACGGTACTTATCCTATCCGGTTTGATATAGAAGATAGACAAGGTTGTAGTGCTTTTTCAACATTCAGCTTGAAAATCATAGAGCAGAATATCTGGCTTGGGGTTAATCCTGGGGTTGATAACTGGCAAGATCCCGCCAACTGGTTGGCAGGTCCAAGACCTCCAGATCCTGCTTCCAACATTCTTATTCCTGCAACTACTCCGTTCTCTCCTAATATTGCATCTTCAGGATTTGTTAGAAATATTGTTTCACAAAATGCCACATTGAACATTGGTTCCGGGGCTTCACTAGAAGTTTATGGCAACTGGAATGGTGCTTCAGGAAGTGAAGTGACAGGTACAGGAACATTAGATTTTGTTGGTGCTGGTGTTCAAAACATCAGAGGAAATACAGATTTTACAAACGTTAGACTTCAGAAAGCAACTGGAAATGTAGAAGTGGTTAACAAAGCAGGTATTTTAGGCACATTGTCGATTACCAATACAACTTCTCCTTTGCTTGTACAGCCCGATGGAAGATTGATATTCCGTTCAACGCCAACAGCTACCGGTAGATTAGGTGCTGTACCTTCAGGTGCTGTTGTTTCTGGAAACATAGTCATGGAACGGCATGTAGATATTCCGTCCAATGTAACCGGCCGTTGGCATTTCATTGGTGCTCCAGTGAATGGCAGTACTATTTCAGATTGGGGTCAGGATTTTCGGGTTGCGGGTCCAACTTCATCTGCTACAGGTACGCACTATGGTGTATCATCCAGCGTATGGAATTTGCAAGAACCTGAAAGAGCTACCATATTTACTTATAACGAGTCTACCCACAATATCCGCTATGACACTGCTCAGAAAATTGGCTGGAGAATTGCGCCAGATGCAAATATTGAGCCTGGCAGAGGTTACAGGGTTTGGATTGATAGATATTCTTTAAGCAGGAAAAAATTCGACAATGTTGGACCTGCAGTAATAGGCGGTGTAAATTTTCCGACATTGAGTAGAAATGAGTTTGGTGCATGTGTGCCTGCTTCTTTCAACTGTTTCAATACTGTGAATGATTTCTACAGAGGTTGGAATTTGCTAGCCAACCCATATCCGAGCGATATTGATTGGGATGCATCTGGTACTGGCACATGGTCAAAACCTGCCAGTATGCTCGATGCCTATTACCGTTGGAATGGTGAAGGAAGCGGATATGGTTTTTATGTTGGTGGATCTGGAATCTGGGCTGGAACATTGCCTGCACCAGCCAATCCAAACATCATTCCAAGTTCACAAGGTTTCTTTGTTCAACTGACTCAAGCAGGTACCTACACCGCCAATCTATCTGTGAATGAAAATGCAAAAGTTGTTTCTTCAGGAGGCTTCTTGAGAACCTTGGCCGACCAACCTAATCGTTTGGTGGTTGAGTTGAAACGTGCCACAGACAAAGAGAAGGCTGGCTACAGAGGTGTTGTAACTTTTGACCCCAATGCTACTGATGGATTGGATGCTCAAGGAGATTTGAACAACTTTGGGGGAAATACCTACTCATTTACATTCCCGGTTGAAGGCAGACAATTGGTGTTCACCACTTATGGAGAATTGAAATCTACCAAAACGGTGCCTATCAGTACTTCTTTTGGCAGAAACATGGGAACATATACTTTCTCCTTTAATAACCTGTTGAGTTTCAATCCTGGAACTGATGTGTATTTGTTCGACAAGAGAAGCAACGTGATGTTCAAAGTTGAAGAGAATTCAGTTTATGAGTTCAAAATCACAACTGCGAATGCAAAAGATAAAGACCGCTTCGAGCTTTTGTTTGATGCACAGGGCGGTGGAAGTTTTGCGAAAACAAGAGGCTTCGAAGGGCTTACTGCTTATCCAAATCCAACTGAAATGGGTGGCTCAACCAAATTGTTGTTCTCCGCTGTCAGCAACAAAGGAGAAGCGTTGGTTACTGTTTTCAATGCCATGGGGAAAGAAGTTTTCGAACAACTTGTGCCAACCAGAAGCGAAGGCGTAACTGAGTTTACACTCAACCATAACTTACCTGCTGGCCCTTATCAAATAAAAGTTGAAGGCAACAAAAACATATTAGCTACCAAGCTGATTATCAAATAGTTAAAAGAGCAACCTGATTCTAAAAGGCGATTCCGAAAGGAGTCGCCTTTTTTTCAAGCTTTCATGGTCCTTTTTTGTTCAACATTTCAACCAGTTTTTCAATCGCTATTTGGCTGGCGCCTTGCTGTTTTTGAAAATAGGTTTGCAGGCCAATTTCAATTTCTGGCAGCCTTCTTTGAACCTCAGAAAGTTGTTGTTGAAAAGTTTCAACAGTTGAACATGAAAATGCCAGGTTCAATTCAACCAAATTATTGGCCTCCTGAAACTTGCTGAAGTCCGGGCCAAAAAACACAGGAACTCCAAAAACAGCCGGTTCTAAAATATTATGTAAGCCTTGTTTGAATGCACCCCCAATCCAAACAAAATCTGCTTGTCCATATAAATTTGCCAATTGACCCATGGAATCCAGCACGATGATTTTGCTGCTTGTATCGCCTGAACTGTATAAATTCCAGCCTTCGGAAACAGGTTTCATCAGAAACTCAATTTTTTCTTTGTCAATTTCATGAGGCGCAATTAACAAACAGATGTTTTGGCCAACTTGGTTTATCCAGGTGGCTAATACAGCAATATCTTCAGGCCATGCGCTTCCTATAATAAACAAGCTCCTTTCTCCTTTCCACGATGATATGAAAGGATCAGGAGCATGGGTTTGTGCTAGAGTTAAAACCCGGTCAATTCGTGTATCGCCAGTTAACAACGCAGTAAGCGAAGGTTTTAAAGCCTTTACAGCTAGAACTGTTTCTTTATCCTGGGCAAATAGAACATGAACACAGTCAAAAATTTTTCTATAAAAAGTTCTTAAAGGCCATTTTAAGACACGGGTTGCATTGAGGTGAACCGACAAACAAACCAATGGAATATTGTTATTTCGAATAGATTCAAAGGCATTTAGCCAAAAATCATATTTGGTAAAAACAGCTACTTGTGGTTTTATGAGCTCGACGAAAAGCTCCATATCGAACCTGAAATCGAAAGGTAGATAGCATACAAAATCAGCATGCGAATAATTTTTTCTCACTTCAAAACCTGAGGGAGAATAGAACGTGAGAATTACAATTAATTCAGGTTTTTCCTTTTTCAATCCTTCAATCACTGGTCTTGCCTGTTCAAACTCGCCGAGTGAAGCACATTGAAACCAAATCCTCTGTTTATCTTCCCATAGATCCGAGACTGAAATAACTTCCTCATACCAATTTTTTCTGCCTTCAACCCATTTTGACGCTTTTTTGTCTTTCAACGCCCAGAGTTTTGCCAGGTTCCAATAGCCGAAAATTCCAAGGTCATAAAAGTGATTGACCCAGGTTCTTTCTCTGGATTTTATTTTCTTTTCATGTGAGCCTGTAGCAGGCAATCTGATGAACATGACGTGATTTCTTTTATATTCTGGATTGAAGGTTCATATTTGCACCCTTCGTTTTAAATTTATAACAGCATGTCAGTAGCCACCACATCGGCCAACCACATCATCGATTACCTCGGCAAAGATGCCGACCACTTGTTAAATCACACCTGCAATGCAGTAAAAAAATCTGATATTCATTTGCCAGGTGAAGATTTCGTAGACCGGGTGTTTGTACAATCAAACCGTACACCTCAGGTTTTGCGCAGTTTAAATCAGTTGTACAATTCAGGCCGTTTAGCTGGCACAGGATATTTGTCCATTTTCCCGGTAGATCAAGGAATTGAGCATAGTGCAGGTGCCTCTTTTGCCAAAAATCCTATCTACTTCGATCCTGAATATATCGTAAAACTGGCCGTTGAAGGCGGTTGCAATGGTGTTGCTTCAACATTCGGAGTCTTGGCCATGATGAGCAGAAAATATGCCCACCGAATTCCTTTTGTTGTCAAAATCAATCACAACGAGCTGTTAACTTATCCAAACAAAGCCGATCAGATCATGTTCGGAAAAGTGCGGGATGCCTGGAACTTAGGTGCTACGGCCATTGGAGCCACCATTTATTTTGGTTCCGAAAATTCAACACGTCAAATTGTGGAAGTCGCAGCTGCATTTGAAGAGGCGCATTCGTTGGGCATGGCTACCATTTTATGGTGCTATACCAGAAATAATGCTTTCAAGAAAGACGGTGTAGATTATCATTTATCAGCCGATCTTACTGGTCAGGCAAATCATTTAGGAGTTACCATTCAAGCAGATATTATCAAGCAAAAACTACCTATTAATAATGGAGGCTTTAAAATGCTTAACATGGGTGGTTCCAGCTATGGAAAACTTGATGAGAGAATGTACACTGAACTTTCTACAGATCATCCAATAGATTTGTGCAGATATCAAGTGCTCAATTGCTATTCAGGAAGAGCTGGTTTGATCAATTCAGGTGGAGAATCTGCAGGTTTAACTGATGTAGCCGATGCAGTAAAAACAGCGGTTATCAACAAAAGAGCTGGAGGTCAAGGTCTTATTCTTGGTCGAAAAGCTTTCCAAAAGCCTTTCAACGATGGTCTTGAATTGCTTAAAGCTATTCAGGACGTTTATCTTTCAAAAGACATTACTATTGCATAAGCACATTTTAAAACAAGGGCTAACCCCATAATATGGCCTGGTTTACAAGAGACGAAAAGGGAATTAATACGCCTACCGAACTTAAAAGGGAGGCTCCCGATGGATTGTGGTACAAGTGCCCTGAATGCAAAACAGTGGTACTGACCCGAGCCCATAAAGAGCATGCATATACCTGTAGTAGTTGTGCTTATCACGCCCAAATAGGCTCAAAAGAATATTTTGAGTTGCTTTTCGACAACAACGAGTTCACCGAACTTGATGCTGATCTGAAAGCAGGTGATCCGCTGGAGTTTGAAGATACCAAAAAGTATCCAGATAGGCTGAAAGCCAGTATAGCAAAGACAGGAATGAGTGACGCTGTAAGAACTGCTTATGGAAGCCTGAGTAGTCATTCTGTGGTAATCGGTTGCATGGATTTTACCTTTATAGGTGGTTCCATGGGTTCTGTTGTTGGTGAGAAACTGGCAAGAGCCATAGACCATGCTCGTCTTACCAAATCACCTATGATTATCATTTCGAAATCTGGTGGTGCCCGAATGATGGAAGCAGGATTTAGCCTTATGCAAATGGCAAAAACCTCGGCCAAACTAGCGTTGTTAGCAGAAGAGAAAATTCCATATTTTTCTATTTTAACAGATCCTACGACTGGAGGTGTAACTGCTTCTTTTGCTATGCTAGGTGATTTCAACATTGCTGAACCCAGAGCATTGATTGGTTTTGCCGGTCCAAGGGTTGTGCGGGAAACCATTGGCAAAGATTTGCCAGATGGGTTTCAAAGTTCAGAGTTTTTACTCGAAAAAGGTTTTGTAGACCTTATTGTAGATAGAAAAGTACTAAAGGAATCATTATCCAATCTTATTCGGATGACAGTAGGTAAATAAATTGCTTCGTAACTTTCAGAAAAAAACAGCATGTCTTTATAAGCATGCTGTTTTTTTTACCGTGATACTGTTTTTTTCCTGATTCTGAATCCATCTTGAATGCGGCTTCCTCTAGCTTCCAACCAATCAATACGATAAGGACCACATGGTAAATCTGAATCCCAACATTGACCTGAGGCATACACACTGCCAGATTCAGGCAATGGATTGAATATTTTTATTCCCGGGCTTATGGTGTAGTGTGCCATTCGACTTGTTTTCCATTGCGCAGGTTCTACCAAATGGTTTGTGAGAACCCTTTTGTCTCTGGCAAGAACTAAAAATGCGCCAGAAGAAAGCAGCAAAATTAAAGGGATGAAAAGTGAGAGTCCACGAATTGGTGTTTGCCCATAAATTGATGCTATTGTCAAAGCTGGTAAAGCAAGCATTAAGCCATATTGAAACCGGGGTTCGGGTGCAGTTACCACCCAATAAACCAATGAAAAAACACAGGCTAATGCCAGCCATTCAGTGGTACTTTGAATTTGTTTTTTCGCAAGCTTCCAGCCCCAATATATGACACTTAAAAGTAAAGAAACGAGGAGTAAAACATGACTGAATGAACGCTGAGCCCACCAAACCGGCAGCCATTCACTTAGCTTCATTTTGGCCACTTCTTTGTAGCCAACTCCTTTCAAAATTTCAGCATTGCTCAGTTTAATTCTGGCATGACCAATCACCTCTTGGTTGGTTTCAATGACTTTGTCGTAGGGCAAGGCCCAATCAACATCCAGACCGAAAAGTGGAAAAGTAAAGAAAGGGTAACCTGTGAGAACAATATTTTTGGTGATGACAACCATTCCTGCAAGTGGAAGTATCCAAGCACCGGCCAATGTTTTCCATCTTTGCTCATGCCAATTTCGCCACACAAGCACCATGGGTAAAATGAGTATAATGATACCTGACAATTTGCATGCAACTCCAAATGCCCCAAGCAGCCAGATAAACGCATAATGAGGTTGGTTTTCCAATGACTTAAGCACCATGATGAGCGTTACTAACATAAGCAAAACATCAACCGAGGGGCTTGATAAAAATTCTAAAGCGACAAACGGAGCCAGGACAAGTAGCATCAAAGCAAACCAATCAACGACATGTTTATTGAGAATAATTTTGGCAGCATAACCTATTGAAAACCAAAATAAAGTAAGTTCATTCAAATCGTCGAAACTGGAGCCCTGTACCCATTTTTGCGCAAAAAGAGCCTGCAAGGCATGAAACGCCGATGCAAAGCCCAGCCTGTTGTGTACATTGGCAAGACCCTGAATCATGGGGTAGTTTTGCATCCAGCGCATGGTTTGAATGTAATACAAACCATGGTCGAACCAAGAGCTTGGGGCAGCAGCTTTCATGCTGAGGGCTACCAAAAACATGAATATGGCTAAGCTCCAAAGCAACTTTTCAGTCGAAAATGAAAACCTTATATTAAAAGCTACATTGGAATTACTTTTCCACCACCAAATATTGCTTGCCAGAGCTAGTCCAATAAAAGGAATATGCAAGGAAATTTGTAGCGGTATAAAAATCCACAAGGCCAGGCTTGCTAGTCCAGTTAGCGCTAAGCCAGTGAAGTAGTTCATTGCATAGGTGCTGAGAATATTCTGCTGTTTATTGAAACCTGAAAGTTGATTGAACGCCCAACCAACGCTTAAAAACAACCAGGAAATATAAACAAATGAAATTGCTACCAGCAGCATGATGAATTAAATCTGGCTCAAATATGGGTTCTCCTTTCAAATTATGAAGTTTTTGCAATGCTATTTTTACCGTGAAGGAGCTGTTTTGTTTTAGACAATAAAAACATCCAGGCTCTAAATAGGCTTAGAAAGAGATTTTTTGATGAAGGCTTAGTAATTCTAATTTTCATTTTCTACTTTTGCAGCCCGTTTTAAAGGTGGACGTGCTCCACAACAAAAACTTTATGGCAGTAAAAATCAGATTAGCAAGGAGAGGCCGCAAGAAGCTAGCCCTCTACGACGTGGTAGTAGCCACGTCTACATCCCCAAGAGATGGTCGTTTCATCGAAAAATTAGGGGTTTACAATCCAAATACAAATCCAGCCTCGGTGCTTATCAATCCTGACAGGACTTTGCATTGGCTTATGGTGGGTGCTCAACCTACCGATACAGCTCGCAACCTGCTTTCTCATGAAGGATTGATGTTTAAAAAGCATTTGCAAATTGGTGTGAACAAAGGCGCCATCACGCAAGAACAAGCTGATGAAAAATTCATTGCCTGGAAAGAATCGAAATCGAGCGACGTAGAAAAAGCAGCAGACAATTTGTCCAAAAAGAAGGAAGCTGCTTACAGAGCCAGAATTGTTGCAGAAACTAAAGTAAGTGCAGACCGTGCTGAAAAGTTAAAAGCTAAATTGGTAGTTGAAGAACCAGCTGTTGCAGTTGTAGAAGAGGCACCAGTAGCAGAAGCACCAGCAGTTAAAGAAGCTCCGGTAGCAGAAACACCAGTTGTTGAAGAGGCACCAGTAGTAGAAGCACCAGCAGTTGAAGAAGTACCGGTAGCAGAAACCCCGGTTGTTGAAGAGGCACCCGTTGCAGAAGCACCAGCAGTTGAAGAAGCTCCGGTAGCAGAAACCCCGGTTGTTGAAGAGGCACCCGTTGCAGAAGCACCAGCAGTTAAAGAAGCTCCGGTAGCAGAAACCCCGGTTGTAGAAGAGGCACTAGTTGCAGAAGCTCCAGCAGTTGAAGAAGCTCCGGTAGCAGAAACCCCGGTTGTTGAAGAGGCACTAGTTGCAGAAGCACCAGCAGTTGAAGAAGCTCCGATAGCAGAAACCCCGGTTGTTGAAGAGGCACCCGTTGCAAAAGCTCCAGCAGTTGAAGAAGCTCCGGTAGCAGAAACACCAGTTGTTGAAGAAGCACCAGTTGCAGAAGCACCAGAAGTTGAAGAAGCTCCGGTAGCAGAAGCGCCAGCAGTTGAAAAAGCTCCGGTTGCAAAAGCGTCAGAAGAAGAAACAAAAGCATAATCAGATAACATGAACCTTGACGAAACCTTTGAATTTGGTTCCGTAGAAAAGGTGCATGGGCTGAAAGGCGAGCTGATGCTGATCCTTGATGTTCAGGAACCAAGTCAGTATTCAAAAATAAACGAAGTCTTTGTTGACAATGCAGGCCAACTTGTTCCATTTAAAATAGAACGTTGGCGGGTAAATAAAGACAGAGCAATTGCCCAGCTTGCTGGAATAACTAATCCGGAGCAGGCAGTTAAATTAAAAGGCAGGAAGGTGTTTTTGCCTTTAGATCAGCTTCCTAAGTTGAAAGATGACCAGTATTATTTTCATGAACTTATCCAGTTTGAAGTAGAAGATGCTTTAGACGGAAATTTGGGTAGAGTAGGAAGGTATTACACAACAGGTCATCAGGATTTCTTAGGAGTTGACACAAGTTTTGGTGAAATGTTGGTTCCTATAAACGATGCCTTCATTACCCGGGTTGATAAGAAAGACCAAAAGGTTTTTACACAGTTGCCCGAAGGTTTTGTAACATTGTACCGGGAAGAAGCAGCAGCTCGGGATGCGGATTGATATCGTCACTTGTGTTCCCAAACTGCTCGAGAGTCCTTTTCAACAAAGTATTGTTAAAAGAGCTATCGAGAAGGGAGTTGTAGACGTGCAGATTCACGACTTGCGTGATTATGCCATCAACGACTACAAACAAATCGACGACTATGCCTATGGCGGTGGCGCTGGTATGGTGATGATGATTGAACCTATAGATTCTTGCATTGGCAGGTTGAAGTCTGAAAGAGACTACGATGCTGTGGTGTATATGAGTCCTGATGGTGATTTACTTGACCAAAAGATGGCTAACCGCTACTCTTTGTTTAGCAAAATCATCATTCTTTGTGGTCATTACAAAGGAGTTGACGAGAGAGTGAGGGAGCATCTTGTAACCCATGAGATAAGTATAGGCAACTATGTTTTGTCTGGTGGAGAACTTGCTGCAGCCGTTTTTTCAGATGCTATTATCAGGCTATTGCCCGGTGGTATGAATGATGAAACATCTGCTTTGACCGACACCTTTCAAGACGGTTTGGTTGCTCCACCGGTTTACACAAGACCTGCAGAGTATAAAGGCCTAACTGTTCCAGAAGTGTTGCTTTCAGGGCACCAAAAAAACATTGACGAATGGCGTTTTCAACAATCATTGGAACGCACAAAGCTCCGAAGGAGTGAATTGTACAAGATTTTTACAGAAGAAGAAAAGAAATAAAAAACAAAGGCCATGAACGAGTTAATTAAACTGGTCAATCAGGATTCGGCAAACAAAAGAACCGGTTTGCCAGATTTTCGTGCGGGAGACACAGTAAATGTTCACGTTAAAATTAAAGAAGGAAGCAAAGAACGTGTGCAGCAATTCCAAGGTGTTGTTATTCAAAGAAGAAATAATAGCAGCAATGGAGAAACCTTCACCGTGAGAAAGGTGTCGAATGGAGTTGGAGTTGAGCGTATTTTTCCGCTTCTTTCTCCAAACCTTGATAAAATTGAACTGGTTCGCCAGGGTGTTGTTCGTCGTGCCAGACTTTTCTATCTGAGAGGTCTTTCAGGGAAAGCAGCCAAAATCAAGGAAAAAAGGCGATAAGCCATCTTGAATAAAAACAGTAGGCAGGCAATTTCGATTGCTTGCCTTTTTTTGTTTGAGGTGCCTTGCAGCATATTCTAAAACATTAAATATGAAAAATAATGTTCTAAATCGGAGTATGATTTTTAGGAAACACTAATCTACTAGTTTGTACTTTGCTCACAAGAAATTTAGATTTGCATCGCTTTAAACAATATTCTCAGTTTTTAACCTGTCAGAATCGACCACTATGCAATTGAAATTTTCAAAATATCAGGCAACAGGAAATGATTTTATTTTGGTGGATAATCGAAATTTATCGTTTCCGACAAATAACAACGAATTGGTAGCCAGGATGTGCCATCGAAGATTTGGTATTGGTGCCGACGGGTTGATTTTAATCCAGAATCATCCTCAGTTCGATTTTGAAATGGTTTATTTCAATGCTGACGGGAAATTAGGTTCTTTTTGTGGAAATGGTTCGAGGGCTGCAGTTCGATTTGCTGAAAATTTGGGTTTGGTGAACCATGAAGCCCGATTTCTAGCTGCCGATGGGCCGCATGAGGCTTGGATTGCCTCTAATTCTATAAAAGTCAGAATGAAAGATGTTGACAAGTTGGTGCCGACCGAATTTGGTTTTTTTTTGGACACAGGTTCACCACATGTTGTAATTCCTATTGACAATATTACTTATGCAGATGTTGATTCGATTGGCAAAAAAGTGAGGCATGATCCAATTTTTTCCCCAGGCGGCACCAATGTAAATTTTGCCAGTTTCAATGCGGATGTTTTGCAGGTAAGAACTTTCGAAAGAGGCGTTGAAGCAGAAACATTGTCCTGCGGTACTGGTGTAACTGCCACTGCCTTGGCCGCAACCCGATATGGGAAATGTAGTCCGGTTCAAGTGCAAACCCCAGGAGGGAATTTAGAAGTGTCATTTGAAACTGACGGCAAGCACTTTCAGAAGATTTACCTCACTGGAGCTGCAATTAATGTATTTGAAGGTGATTTTTTCATTTGAACAATGGCAACCTTCAGCCAGTTATTCTTGTCTTCCTCCCAACTTTCAACTAATATTGATGCTCAAATCTTCTGAAATGACTATGAAAAATCGCTACAATTTTCTTTTTGTTTTGAATCTAATTTTTTTGAATTCGTTGTCGATAAGCTCGAAGGCACAAGATTCTCAACAGTTAAAACAAATTTTAAGTGCTACCAACCAAACTGAATTAGAGCGGTTGGCAAGCGAATTTGAAAATCAATATAAAGCAAATTTTGCTCGAGCAATGGAACTTGCGGGCAAGAACAATTGGCCACTGGAAAGAGAAGTGCCAAATGGTGGCTGGATGCGGCTTGATGGAGTTGATGAACTGGGTATGCCCATTTACGTTGGTTCCGAAAATCGAAACGCAGCTATTTCGATAGGCACAGATAAAATTCGTCATATTGGAGGTTTACCAAACTATAACTTAGGTGGTCAAGGTTATATCCCCCGAGTGTGGGACGGCGGTGGCGTGAGAAGAACCCATCAGGAATTTGAGAACGAGAAAGTAATTAATGTAGATGCGCCAAATACTACAACCTGGAGTGAACACGCTACACACGTAACAGGTACCGTTTTGGCAATTGGAAAGAATGCGTCCGCTAGAGGCATGGCTAACCTTGCAAAAGGTCGCTGTTTCAATTCAGCCAATGATGATTCAGAAATGGCTTCCCAAGCAAATCAGGGATCATTTATTAGCAACCATAGCTATGGTGCAAGGGCTGGTTGGGATTTTGGTGGTAGTTATATTTGGCATGGTGGTGCAAACGATTTGGTCGACTTCAAAAACGGTCATTATAATGCAAAATGCAGGGCATGGGATTTAATTATGAACAATGCACCTTATTATTTAATATGTAAATCTGCTGGAAATTCCAGAGGCTTGGGTGCTCCTCAAGGAACTACATATAATTTGGCATCAGGTGGTACAAGTAATATTTTCAGGCCAGCAAATGGTCCTTATGATTGCCTTCAAACTTATGCCAACGCAAAAAACATTTTATTGGTAGGTGCCGTGAATCGGGTAAATAATGGATATACAACACCTAACTCAGTGGGAATGAGCTCATTTAGCTCATGGGGGCCAACCGATGACGGAAGAATAAAGCCAGATGTGGTAGGTCAAGGCGTTAACGTGAGTTCTTCTACTGCTACCAGTAACACATCTTATGGTAGTTTGTCTGGCACTTCAATGTCTGCCCCAACAGCAACTGGTACAGGCGTTTTGTTGCAGGAGTTTTATGCAAACACGCATGCCGGTCGATTGATGCGAGCATCTACACTAAGAGGCTTGTTTATTCATACAGCAGATGAATGTGGTCAAAATCCGGGTCCCGATTTTGCATTTGGTTGGGGATTGATCAATGCCCGCAAAGCTGCAGATTTGATTCGGAATGATAGTTTAACATCGTTACTGCTTGAGCTTCCTTTGGCCAACAATCAAGTCATCGAAAAGGAATTAATGTTTGCTGCGGGTGCGCCTGTAACAGCCAGCATTTGCTGGAACGATCCTGCTTCCATAGTCGGCCCTGCTGTTGTAGATGATAGAACGCCCAAATTGGTGAATGATCTTGATCTGAGAATTGTGCATATCAGCTCAGGCGATACGATTTATCCTTGGAAATTGAATTTTGCAGTCCCAACTGCAGCGGCTGCAAAAGGAGATAATCGGTTAGATAATGTGGAAAGAATAGATTTTACTCCCACAGTTTCAGGTGCGTATAAGCTTATTATATCTCATAAAGGAACTTTAAATAATGCCAATCCTCAGATAGTTTCTTTTTTGGTAAGTGGCATTGAAGATGCAACGGCTTCAACTTGTCGAGGTACAACTAAATTTGTTTCTCCATTTGGTGTTTTCAACGATGGATCAGATGCTGCAGCAAATTATGGAAGTATGGGTGATTGCAAATGGATTTTGAATCCAGCAGATACCAATACCATTATCAGCATTTCTTTTAGCAGATTCAATGTTCAGCCAGGCGATACTTTAATTGTTCGAATGGGTAAGATTGCTTCTTCTCCAATATTTGCTAAATTATCTGGCAGCCAGATTCCGCAGACATTTTTGGTTCCAGGAGGCTCTGCATTTTTGCATTTTATTACCGACGCTTCAGTTGCTTCTTCTGGTTGGCAAATCAATTATTCTGCCATTCAGCTACCAGCAGGTACCATTACTACTCAATCAGCTTCTTTTTGCGATGGAGTTCAAAACAGATTTGCATTAGACGTTGCAGGACGAGATACCACAGGTTATCGCTTCAACTGGAGTTTCCCTGGAGGAACACCCTCTGCAAGTACTTTGCCAAATCCACTTGTTACTTATGCTCAACCAGGGTCTTTTGCCGTTTCGCTAGCTTTGACAAATTCTGCGGGAGCACTTGACCTATCAATCATTGATTTTGTGCAAGTTCTAAGGAGTGGCCCAGCTGTTTCAAATGGTTTATTCGACGGCTTCGAAACAGATTCTTTCCCGGTTTATCCTTGGTCTGGCGGTGCTTCCTGGAGAATTTCCGGCACAAGTGGTCCAAATAACTGGCAAAGGTCAGCAGATGCAGCCTTTCATGGAAGTTCCTGCTTGATGGCTCCAAACCGCCCAACAAACTTAGGGGTAAGAACAATTTTCTCTCCTCAGTTTGACTACACACCTCTGGAAGGCAATTTGAAATTTAGCTTTAGATACTCTTTTGCCAAAACGGCTACCAACAACATCGATGTGTTGCAGGTTTTCACTTCGTTCGATTGTGGAAGAACCTGGACCTTGAGAAAGACCAGAAGTGCTGCCGGAACAGGCGTGAACGGTTTGGCAACCATTCCTGGTGTTATTAATATTCCCGGGCCTTATGCTCCATTTGGAGAAGATGAATGGGCTTTGGATAGCATCATGTTGAATTTGGGCAATGCAAGAGCAAATGTGATGTTTAGGTTTGACATAACTGCTGGAGGAGGACATCCTATTTACATCGATAATGTACGTTTCAATTCGGATCTTATTACAAACCTATTCTCAGCCTCTACCTCAATTGGGGCTAAGGTTTATCCAAATCCAAACGAAGGGAAATTTCTAATTAAGTTGCCTGCTAGTCAAACTGCAAAGGCCACACTTTTCGACAATCTTGGGCGTGAAATGCTGGTTCAGCAATTACAAGGAGAAACCAATTTTATTTCAACTCAGCTTAAATCTGGTGTGTATTTGCTAAAAATAGAAACAGCAAATGCTGTGGAGGTCAAAAAACTTACGGTTCAGTAACCAACTTATGCGTCAATATTTTTCCTTGATTTTTTTGTTGAGCGCCCTTTCGAGTGGCGCTCAATCATTTTATGAACGCCCTTGCGGCACTTCTTTTGTGGTTGAGAAAGCTATTTCAACACATCCAGAGGCAAAGCATCGCTTTGAACAGCTTCAGAAATTTACACTGCAGCGGAAAGAATCTGGTGTTAAATCAAATGACAGCCTGTTGATTGTACCAGTAGTTTTTCATATCATTCATAATTTTGGCGGCGAGAACATTTCCAGAGCGCAAGTACTTGATGCTTTGCGCATTGCAAATGAAGATTTGCAAAAGTTAAATCCTGACACAAGTCAGGTATCTGATTTGTTTAGGCCAATAGCAGGTAACACCCGAATTCAATTGAGGCTGGCAACTAAAGACCCCAATTTCAATTGTACAGATGGAATTACCCGAACCGTTTCCTCTTTGACTAGTAACGCAGACGATAATGTGAAGGATATTATAAGCTGGGACACAAGAAAATACCTCAATGTTTGGATTGTGAGAAACATTTCATTTGGCGCCGGAGCGTATGCCTATTATCCTGGGACGCCCCCACAGCCCGAATATGAAGGCATTGTGAACCGTGCAGATCAGTTTGGAAGTATCGGGCTTAGCCCGGGAGGAAATTTTTCAGCCCGCACTTTTACACATGAATTAGGTCACTATTTCAACCTGCCACATACATGGGGTTCAACCAATCAGCCGGGTTTGCAATCTAACTGCGATTTCGATGACGACGTTGATGACACACCCCTCACAATTGGAAATTCTGGCTGCAACCTACGTGCTGAAAGCTGTGGATCTATAGACAATGTTGAAAACTACATGGATTATACTTCATGCAGTAAAATGTTCACCCAAGGTCAAAGCACCAGGATGCGAACTTGTATGCATTCGCCAATTGGCGGTAGAAATAACCTTTGGAGTCCAGAAAATTTAATAGCCACTGGCACGCAGGATGGTGCCCCCGCCAGCAACTGCGCACCTGTGGCCAATTTCAATGTGAATCTTCGAATTGCTTGTACCAATTCAAATATACGGTTGAATGGATTCGTAAGCCAGTTGAGTGAAGATTCTATTCAAAGTTGGACCTGGACGGTAGAAGGAAGCAATCAGCAGATAATTTTAGGTAAAAATGTTGATGTTTCTTTTCCTTTACCGGGATTGTATACTGTGAAACTATTGGTAAGATCTAGATATGGAAATGATTCTCTTTCTCGTGTCAATATTATTCAAGTAAACTCATTACAAACTGTGTTGACTGCTCCAATAAATCTTGATTTTGAATCAGTTGATTTTCCTGGCAATCCACAGGATTTTTCATCATGGATGGTAAGTGGAAACGCTGGCAGCAATTGGCAACGCAATGCACAAGTTGGACTTGGTTCAGGTTCGTCGCTATATATTCCCATACAAAACAACAACCTCAACGACACCTGTATTATCACTTCTCCCGCATTAAATCTAACAACGGCCACGAGGCCACTTCGCCTAAACTTTTGGTTAGCGAGTGCCCCAAGGCAACAGGATGCAAGGGATTTGCTCCGCATTTTGATATCTACAAATTGTGGTAGAACATGGTTTCCCAGAGCGGCTAGAAGTGCCAACAGCATTTCTCAACCTTTAAATACAACACCAAATGGAATAAGTTTCCCTGGAAATTTTGTGCCTACTGAAAGCCAATGGCGATTTGAATCCATCATGCTTGACGGGTATGAGGCCAATAGTTCAGTGAAACTTAGGTTTGAATTGGTGTGCCGAGGTGGAAATGCATTGTACATTGACAACCTGTTTTTAGGTAATTATACCCCAACAGACCTGGTTCTTAACCATAAGCTGCACGCTTTCAAAGTGTTTGTGTTTGACAACAATAGATTTTCGGTTGAAGCAGAAAGTTTGCCTGTTTTAAGCTTGTATGATTTAGCTGGCAAAAAACTGGCCACTTTTTCAAGTAATGATTTTGAAAGTTCAGGAACAAATACATGGCTTTTGAGGCGACCATTGAACTTTTCATCAGGAGTATATTTGTTAAAATCCGAAGGTGATTATAGAGCAGTTTCCAGGCTTCAGATTTGGTAATGGATGAACCTGCATCAAGAAGCTAGCCAACAACTTGCAACTGTATTTGGGCACAAGGTTCGACTGAGGGTTTGTGGTTTGCTCATTCATGACCAAAAAATTTTGTTGGTTAAGCACCTTGGACTTGGAAAAATGGGGGAGTTTTGGTCTCCGCCCGGTGGAGGTGTGGAATTTGGAGAAACCCTTGTTCAGGCTCTGCAAAGAGAGTTTTTGGAAGAAACCAATCTTCTTGTGAAAGCAAATTCCTATCGGTTTATGTTTGAGTTTATCCACCCTCCATTACACACAGTAGAATGTTTCTTCGACGTTTTGCCTACAGCTGGTTTGGAAACATTGCAGCTCGGCTTTGAACCTGAAACAGGAGAAGGCGAGCCAATTTTGGTTGATATTCGATTTTGGTCCCTTGAAGATATAAATGCCGTAGGTTTAGATTTTTTCCATGAACTTTTTTTCCACATTTCTTCATTCGAAGATATAGAGAAGTTAACGCATTTCACTTCTATGCCTTAGCTATCGTTTGCTTTTTATAATTTTGAAGCCCGAAGTTGAAAAGTATGTCGCAAGAGTATATTACAGTAATTGGTCTAGAAGTTCACGCTCAATTGCTTACCGAGAGCAAAGCCTATTCAAGAGATTCTACCGAGTATGGCAATTTGCCCAACTCCAATGTAACGCCTGTTACCTTAGGTCACCCTGGTACTTTGCCCGTTTCGAACAAAAAGGTAGTTGAATTCGCTATCAAAATGGGTTTGGCTTGCCAATCTGAAATTACCAGGTTCAACTACTACGACCGTAAAAATTATTTTTACCCCGATTTGCCAAAAGGCTACCAGATTACTCAGGATAAAACCCCCATTTGCATAGGTGGAAAAGTGAGAATTCGTTTGAAGGATGAGGTAAAATATATTAACATCACACGCATTCACATGGAGGAAGATGCGGGCAAAAGCATGCACCTTGACGGAAATGATGAGTCTTTGATTGATTTGAATAGAGCTGGTATTCCGCTAATAGAAATTGTGTCGGAACCTGAAATGCGCAACTCTGACGAAGCATACGCATACTTGACCGAAATCAGAAAACTGGTGCGATACCTTGAAATTTGTGACGGTAATATGGAAGAGGGCTCTATGCGTTGCGATGCCAATGTTTCAGTGATGAAGTATGGCACCACAGTTTTTGGAAAAAAGGTGGAGGTTAAAAATATGAACAGCTTTCGCAATGTACAGCGGGCCATCGACTATGAGGTTGAAAGGCAAATTGCAATCGTAGAGTCGGGTGGGCAAGTAGTTTCTGAAACTCGCATGTTTGATGCTACTACCGGCAAAACATATTCGCTACGAACCAAAGAAACTTTGAATGATTACAGGTATTTTCCAGAGCCTGATTTACAGCCTATCCTGGTGTCTGATGCTTGGCTGCAAAGCATTAAGGAAACCATTCCGGCACTTCCAGATCAGTTGTTCGACAAGTTTGTGCACGAATACCATTTGCCGGAATATGATGCCGCTGTATTAACAGATAGCAAAGAAGTAGCATTGTACTTTGAAGACCTTTGCCAACACACTTCCCTTTTTAAGTCGGCTTCAAACTGGGTAATGGGTCCAGTGAAGTCATACCTCAATGAACTGACTTTGCACATCAGAGACTTTCCTTTAACGGCTGAGCGCTTGGCCGATGTCATTGCTTTAGTGGATTCAGGAAAAGTGAGCCATTCTTCGGCCGCCATGAATATTTTTCCTGTGATGATAAATACAGACAAAACAGCACTTGAAATTGCTACAGAATTGAACCTGATTCAAGACAGCAGCGAAGATTCACTTCAACCTGTTGTGGAGGCAGTTTTGGCAGCGTTTCCTGAAAAAGTGCAGGAATATAAAAATGGCAAAAAAGGCTTGTTAGGCATGTTTATGGGCGAAGTAAAGAAAGCAACCCAAGGTAAAGCAGATCCTAAAGTGACCTCCGCTCTACTCGAAAAAGCATTGAACGGCTAAGTTTTAGGCTGTTGCAAATTTCTTGTAAGCGTCTTTGTCGCCTTCTGCCAGACTTGGGAAATCTATTGTAAAAGTGGACCCTATCCCTACCTGGCTTTTTACATGAAGTCTTCCTCCTGTTTTATTGAGAAATTCTTTGCAAATATTGAGTCCCAGCCCGGTTCCTACTTCATTGGCTGTTCCTAAAGTGGTGATGCTATTATTGTGAAACAGTTTGTCGAGTATTTCTTTAGGAATGCCAACTCCTTCATCTACAACTGAAACAGAAAAATACTTGGCAGTTTCGTTAGCTTTAAAATTGATGTTCCCTCCAAGTTTCGTAAACTTGATTGCATTGGAAAGAATATTTCGCAATACAGTTTGAAGCATATTTCTGTCAGCAAAAATCTCCATTTCAGGATTTAACTGATTGAAAATTGAAATTTGTTTTTCCTGGGCCGTTTCATTGTAAATGCCAATCAGTTCTTCAATCTCTTGGAATAAGTTAAATTTCTCAGGATTGAACATCATTTTATCCATTTGAAGCCTGCTCCATGTCAATGTATCGTCGAGTAGTTTCTGGTATTTTTTAGATGAATCACTCAATTTACTGATTAAGTCAATTTTTTCGCTATCATCCAATTGGTTGTAATGGTTTTCCAGCAAATAGATACTTGCATTAATACCTGTTAGAGGCGTTCTGAGGTCATGACTTAAAATGGAAAAAAACTTGTTTTTGTCGTCGTTCAGGTTGGTGAGAAAACGCTCCAATTGTTTCTGCCGGTACACATCTTGGGTGATAGAAATGGTAGCAAAAATGGAAATAACCAAAGCAATGAAAATGGCAACATTGTTGATATTCTTGTTTAGCTTAATTCCCCGATCTATGTATTTGGAGTTTACTTCTTTATTGTTTTTTTCCTCTTGCTCAATAATTTCCATCACTTCTTTCAGATCAGCCGTTTTTGCCCCACCAATGGAAAACAAGTGAACCGCTCGCAGGTCATTGGTTTTCCATTCACCTGAACGGAGAAATGCTTCAGTTTCATAAAATATATTCAAACGCTCTGCCATCAAAGTTCTAAACAAGGCTACATGTTCTGGATTGATGGATCCATCTGCTTCGCTGCTCGCTAAAAAGTCCTGATTTTCTTTGATATGCCTGACTGCAATTCTGTAGTTCTGAAGGTATTTTTTATTTGGGTTGATGTAGTACGTTCGCAATCCTGCCTCTGCTACCGTAATATCGTTCGATAGTTTTTGAAGGTTTAGCATAGCATCCATGGTTTTTTCCACCCTTGCCACACTTTGCTCTAGTTTTCTGCTAATGTTGTAGCTCAAGTATATATTGGCCACAAAAGTAAGAATAGTAACACCAAAGGCACCGAAGACGATAATCAGCGGTTTGTTGTCAAGTATGGTTTTCAGTACCCTTGTCATTGTTTTTTTATTTCAAAACACTTGTGAGTGTTTGCTCAAGTTGCTCACCCCTAAGGCCTTTGGCATGAATTTTCCCTTCAGGATTTATGAGTACAGTGAATGGAATACTAGTGACCTGGTAAGTTTTTGCAGCAGCACTTTGCCAGCCTTTCAAATCCGAAACTTGTGGCCAAGTATATTGATCCATCGAAATGGCGTTTCTCCAATCCGTATCACGGTTGTCTAGCGAAACCCCTAAAATTTCAAATGATTTGGATTTATACTGGTTGTAAAGTTTTACCATTCTTGGACTTTCAGCACGGCAAGGTCTGCACCAACTAGCCCAAAAATCTACCAAGACCCACTTTCCTCTAAGTTCCGTCAAGGCTACTTGCTTGCCTTTGTGCGAAGTTAATGCAATTTCGGGTGCCAGCTGACCAACTCGTAGATTTCTAAATTTCCCGAGCAAGGCATCAATCCGTTTCACATGTTCAGATTCTGGCCTCGCAGCTTTCAGTTTTGTGAGCATCGAATCCATATATTCAAAATCCGTTTCCGGATTGAATACGGCCAATACATGACCTACAACCGGGCTTATGCCAATAGAGTCGATAAAATTTTTGTAAAAGATCAATTGGCTTTGGGCTGTTTTTTCAATCAATTTACCTTGTTCATCCATTTCCTTTTCTTTTCCTGCACGGGCCAGTGCTGAGTAATCAGCTTCCATCTCAAATAGGACATTCTCAAGTCTTCGGGTCAGGTTGTTGAATGCATGAAGTTGATCGGTGTAAGGAGATCCTGTGATTTTAGCTTCATTTCTAGGGTCATCTGCATTCGCCTCTATATTAATTTCGCCTTTATTTAAGAAAAGCGGAACCCTTATTTTGTCCCCCAAATTCAATAAGTACAGTTTTTCTTCATCAGGTATTCCAATAAAAGAAAAATTGCCATTTTCCACTTTAATGGAGTCCAATGTTTCGTATTTCAGATCTCCAATTGACATTAAGTAAACTGTGGCGCCATCCGAAAGATTGGTTACTTTTCCTTTGATATGGAATTCTTTGCCTGTAATCTTTTGTTGCTTATTGTTTGAATTTGAGCAGCTTAGCATTGAAAATATGGTCAGTATGCTAAACCCTGTGGTAATTAAAGATTTGATCATTTGTTGTTTTGGTTTTGTCTGCCTGAAAGGGGGATACAAAAGTAGTTAAAATCAGCGAACTAAAAAAAGTTCAATTTTTTATTAGTAAAAATCAATTTCTTGTTCTGTCTCTTCGATGTCAATGAGGGCACCAGGTTTCCCGTTTTTATCGAAAAGCTGCCATTTGCCAACCATTACATCCTGTATGTAAATACCATTTGCTTTTGGTTTCCCATTTCCTTGAAAATATTCCCAGGTTCCTTCCTTTAGATTTTGGTCAAAAGTACCCCTGGACAATATAATTCCCTTTGGTTTTTTAAAAGTCCATGTACCTGATTTTTTGCCGTCTGTATATTCACCCTCAGTTTTAGATTTACCATCAGGATAATAAAAATGCCGTTTTCCATTTCCATTTTGTAAATTCCCTGCTTGAAGTAAAGTTCCTTTTTCTGTAGTGAAGTCGCTTACTGTCATTAGTTTGCCCTTGCTCCAAGTTTCAGTTTGGCTTGATTTGCCATTGGTGTGAAAATGTGCCCAGGTCTCGTCTTCCCCACCTTTAAAATAAATTCCTTCCAGCTTAATTTTTCCATTTGGGTGGAATAATTTCACAATTCCATGGGCGAGGCCTCCATCAAAATGTTTTTCTGCTGCCTTCTTTCCTTGCTCATTCCAGGCCAACCATAGCCCGGTTTTTTCACCCATCGCAAGTGTGCCTTCCTCTTCTTTTTTGCCATTTTTATGAAATCGGACAAAAGTGCCTTCCATTAAGCCATCAACATAGTTGGCTTGTTCTGCTATTTTACCGTTTTGATGCCATTTTAAATATGAACCATGCTTTTGGTATTTTTCGAAAGGTGCGGTCGATTGTTTTTTGCCATTTTCATAAAAAGTTTCCCAAATTCCTATTGGCTGACCTTTTTTAAAATAACTGATAGAAGCCACTTTGCCTGATTGAAAATATTCAGTCCAGGTGCTATCTTCTTCACCTTCAGAAAAGTATCCAGTGTAGGCTTTGCTGCCATCGAGTTTGTATCCAGTTACAAGACCCTGTTCCAAATCATGTTGAAAGCTGTAAACTGATTTTACAATACTATCCTGAAAAAACTCTTTTGCAGATCCATTCCGCAAACCGTTTTGCATGGAAAGTTCAAGCTGAATTCCTTTTTCTTCATCATAAAACGCCCATCTCCCGTCAGGTTCAGTGTCTTTAAATGCCTTGATCGAAAGCTTTTTGCCCGAATCGTAGTATTCAATGTATGTCCCATTACCTTTTATGAGGGTTCCTGTTGGTAGTGGTCTTCCTTTTGGACAATAGCAAGCTTGTGCAGAGTAGGGCAAACCTTCATTGTACATATCACGGCGTTTTGGTCTTCCATTTTCATAAAATGTTTCCCAGTCCCCGTCTCTGAGGCCTTCAAACCAAGTTCCTTTCGCTTTTAGTTTACCATTTTCATAAAACTCTTCCCAAAGTCCGGTTTTCAGACTGTCTTGCCATTTGCCTTTTTCATCTAATTGCCCACTTTGAAAAAATGCAGCATAATCACCTTCTAGGTTTCCGAATTTATAGGTTGCCTGGGTTTTTATTTGCCCGTTTTCAAACCATTCGGAATACGATCCATGTAGATTTCCCATAAAAAACCGGGCGCTTGCTTCTTTTTTGCCAGAAGGGAAATAGCGAACACAAATACCATCGGGATCTTTGTTTTTAAATTGAAGCTCAAGTCTGGTTTTCCCGGTGCTGTCTTTGTAAACCTGTGTTTTTTGATTTTCATTTGACTTTTTCCAATTGTTTTCAGGTAAAAAACTCACTTGAGCATGGCAAGAAAACAACTGCCAAAGCAATAGGAAGCAGGCGAGAAAGCAATGATTTTTTGGCATGTGGACGCAAAGTGAACATAAAAAACACGTTTCAGCAAGTCTTGTCAAAAGTGGCTTGTATAGTACCAGATTTTAAAAGCTTTTTTTGTGCCTTGTAAAGCCGTTAATTCGCAGGGCGTATTTACTTGCTCCAACGCTTTAAAGCTTTCCCATGTTTGATCTAATCGTTGAAACCTACACTTATGCCTATGCTTTGAGAGCATTGGGTGCGTCTGTTTTGGTAGGGGCAATGTGCGGCATTTTGGGCTGTTTTATTTTTTTGAGGAATATGGCTCTGATTGGCGATGCTTTGTCGCATGCCATTCTACCGGGCGTAGTGGCTGGTTTTGTAGTGGCCGGTTATAATTTATCTGCATTTTTTCTGGGTGCTGTTGCAGCAGGTTTGTTGGCCGGATTTCTGATTACTTGGATTCAAAAAAATGTACGTTCAAAAGATGATGCTGTGATTGGCATTGTGTTTTCTGTCATGTTTTCATTGGGCGTGATGGGCATTTCTGTGTTAAGTCGAAAAGAAGGTGTTCACTTGGATTTGAAAGATTTTTTATTCGGCAATGTGTTGGGAATCACACCTCAGGATCTTTGGCTCACGGTGTTGGTTTTCCTCTTTGTGGTGTTGAGCACCACGCTATTCTTTCGATTCTTGTTCGTCATTTCATTTTCGCAAGTTATGGCCAGGTCTATGGGCATTTCTGTTGAAGCGGTTCATTATTTTTTAATGCTTTTGTTGTCTTTTTCGATAGTGGCTTCTTTGCAATCGGTTGGTGTAATTTTGGTGGTTGGTATGTTGATTATTCCCGCTTCTGCGGCTTATTTGCTCACCGACAGGTTGCAGATTATGATTGTCATTTCAGCTTGCATTGGTGTGTTGTCTACTGCTTTAGGACTCACTTTAGCCATAGCTTTTCAAACTACCCCAGGACCTGCAATGACTTTGGTTGCAGGTTTTATTTATTTTCTCGTGGTAGTATTTGCGCCAAAAAGAGGGTGGTTTTTCAGGAGTTTGCGAAATAGAAGGACGAAAGCCCTCACCTTGGAAGAAGATGTGTTGAAGCTGCTTTCTCTGTCTATTGAAAAAGGAGCAATTCCTACAGAAGCATACCTGGCCCAAGCCCTCAAGTTGGAAGTAGGGGAGATGAGTAAGGTGTTTCATAAACTTCAGAAAGGCGGGTTGATTTCGAAGGAAAGAGAAGGTTGGAAGCCAACTGAAAATGGGTTAAAGCAAGCCTATCAATTGGTTCGGGCACATCGGTTGTGGGAAAGTTATCTGGTTGATGAAATGGGTTTGCAAAAGACACAAGTGCATAGGCATGCAGAAGAGCTGGAGCATTTGCTAACACCCAAATTGATGCAGGAAATTGAACAAGTGGTGATTAATCCATTTATTGATCCCCATGGTTCTGTAATTCCGCAACTTGCTGAAGAAGGTGCGCTTTATTTGGAACAAGTTGAAGCTGGGAGATCAGTTCTGCTGGTTTCAAATCAGCCTAAACCAGATGTATTGGCATTTTGGTGGAATAAGGGAATTACACCAAACACTATCATTGTGGTGGAGCAATTTGGCGGGCAATCAATTAGAACAACGTTGGATTTACTCCAAGTTCCAACTGAAGTAGCAAAAAATACGCTCGTAAAACTTTTGACTTAACTTCACCAACCGATGGCGAAAAATTGCTTTTCCCCGGTTGGTAACATTCCTTCGACAAGCAAACCACCTTCGGTCGCCTTGATAATACTTTGAACATCAGCCGGACTTCGAACCAGCTTTTTATCTAGCTTGGTAATAATAAAGCCTTCAGGAATGCCTGATTCTCTTAATTTACCTTCATCCACAGACACTATTTTTACACCAACCTTTAGCCCGAATGTTTCTTTTTCTACCTCGGTTAAGGCCTGAAGTTCTGCTTGCAACTCGGGTAAATATTTCGAGGGTGCTATTTCTTTTTTACGCAACTTGGTATCACCCTCGGCAGATTTCAGCGTTAAACTCACATCTACAGGTTTCTTATTTCTGATTAGGCTCAACTTGATTTTGTCTCCAGGTCTGTAACGGGCCACCATTTCCTGCAAATCGCTAACCGTATTCACGGCAACACCGTTGATATTTAAAATGAGATCTCCTTCTTTTATTTTGCTTTCGCTTGCAGCTGAGTTAGGATTTACTCCTGTCACCACCACACCTTTGAAATTTGTAACTTGTTGGTCTTTGGCATCTTGCTCTGAAATTTCTTTAATAGATATGCCTAACAGGGCTCGCTGCACCATACCATATTTTAGCAAGTCGTCCATCACTTTTTGAACCAAACTAACAGGTACAGCAAAGGAGTAGCCAGCAAAAGTGCCCGAGGTTGAGGCAATAGCTGTATTTATCCCAACAAGTTCTCCATTCAAATTCACCAACGGACCACCACTATTTCCAGGGTTTACCGCAGCATCAGTTTGAATAAATGACTCAACAGCAAGCCTTTCGTTGTCGTTTATCATGTTGATATTTCTGCCCTTGGCACTCACAATTCCTGCTGTTACTGTGCTGGTGAGGTCAAACGGATTGCCTACGGCCAGCACCCAATCGCCGATTTCTAAACCGTCGGAATTGCCATATTTTACAAATGGAAAATCATTTCCTTCAATTTTAAGCAAAGCCAGGTCTGTGGTTGGATCTGTGCCAATCACGACAGCTTTATAGGTTTTTTTATTCTCCAAAGTCACTTCCACTTTGCTGGCATCGGCCACAACGTGTTGATTGGTAGCTATGTAACCATCGGCTGTGAGCAAAACACCAGAGCCGGAGCCTTTAAATGGCGCAAAACCAAGCCCCCGAAACTGATCTTGCCCGTAGTTTTCCATGCCCTCAATGCCTTGATGGAATTTTTTGAAAGAGGCCAAATTGTCTTTGTAAGTTGTTTTTACATGCACCACAGCAAGCCGGGTCGTGTAGGCAGCTGCTTTAAAATCCATAGAAGCAGGCGTCTCTTTGCCGGTAGAAGATGTTGGCTTGTAGCCAACTTGCAATGTTTGGCGCTGTGAGACCAAAGGCGCAGATTCAAACAAATATAAATACAAGCTAATGCCAGCCACTGCGCCAACAATAGACGAAAAAAGACTAATTAAAACAACCCAAAGCTTCATGATTTTCAGTATTTAAACAGTTTATACCCCAACAACCAAAAAGAGTAAGCGATAGTTTGTTAATTAAGGATTTAATGGGAAAGTCAATCCGATACTTCACTGAAGTAGATTTCTCCTTTTAAACGCTGTAAATCTTTCAATCAAATATGGCTCAATGGGGTTTTAAACAGCTCATTCCAGGTCTAAAAATGTAGGTTTTTTTAGCGGGTTGGATGAAAATCTTAAATAATTTAATCCGCCTTTATATTTTGAAAAACCTGTCATTTATTACTTAAAGTAGCATGAAATCATATAAAGCTGTCTACAAAATTTCAGGCAATCGCTTGAAGGGCAAATTTTCTTTGGCAATGGCATGAGTTTCAAATTTCAAAAACTTACAAAGGGTAGATGATGTTAGCTTGAAAAAAATATATTTGCCCAACGCATTTCTGAAACTCAACCATGCTGACTATGAAAACCAAAGCATCTTTCACCCTTGCCGATTTGAGTAAAGACGAGATTGTCAGCGATTACAAGATAGCCTCTCTAAGCCGGCAAGCCAGTATACTTGGACGAAAGGAAGTATTTGCAGGAAAAGCCAAATTTGGGATTTTCGGCGATGGCAAAGAAGTTCCACAACTGGCCATGGCAAGGGTTTTTAAAAAGGGCGACTTCCGATCTGGGTATTACAGAGATCAGACTTTTATGTTTGCAATAGGCGAGTTGACGTTGAAGCAATTTTTTGCCCAACTCTATTCGCACCCAAACTTAGAAGCTGACCCTCATTCGGCAGGTCGCCAAATGAGTTGTCACTATTCTTCCAGAAGTCTCGACGAGTTTGGGAATTGGAAAAATCTAACCACGCAATACAATACTTCTCCGGATATGTCGCCCACAGCAGGTCAGATGCCACGATTGTTGGGTTTGGCTTATGCTTCAAAATTGTACCGTCAAAATCCTGAATTGAAGACATTTGATAAGTTTTCAAAGAATGGAAATGAGATAGCCTTTGGAACAATTGGCAATGCATCAACTTCTGAAGGAATGTTTTTTGAAGCCATGAATGCTGCAGGGGTTTTGCAGGTGCCCATGTTGGTTTCAGTTTGGGACGACGATTATGGAATTTCTGTACCCAAAGAATACCACACAACACGAGGCGATATTTCAAAGGCCCTCAGCGGTTTTCAACGTGAAGATGGCGAAAATGGAATTGAGATATTCAAAGTGAAAGGGTGGGACTATCCTAATCTAATCGAAGTATACGGAGCGGCTCAAATGATATGCCGTGAGCAGCATGTTCCTGTTTTAATACATGTAAACGAACTTACACAGCCACAAGGACACTCTACTTCCGGATCGCACGAACGCTACAAATCGAAGGAAAGACTGGCTTGGGAAAAGGATTTTGATTGCAACCTGAAATTTAGGCAGTGGGTTTTGGAAGAAGGTTTTGCTACCGAAATTGAGCTTGATGCTATAGATAAACAAGCTATCGAAGACGCTAAAAAGGCAAGAACCGAAGCATGGAATGAATTTGTTGCTGATGCGAAACCTTGGCTAATCAAACTAAAAGAAACCATTGAAAAGGCTGCTTTGGAAGAAGAAATGCCCACAGGGTTGCAAGATGTTTTACATGAGTTAAACGCTACAACAAGCCCACTCAGAAGCGATGTGAGCCATTTGGTAGACAAAACATGCAGGGAGCTTATTGGTAAAGAAGGTCAGTTGAGAAAAAGCGTACTTCTGCTTAAAAAGGAGTTTGATGCTGAAAACGAACCGATTTTCCACTCTCATTTATTTAGCGAAAGCGAACATTCTCCGTTTTTGGTAAAAGAAGTGAAACCGGTCTACAATGATAAAAGCCCGGTAGTAGATGGTCGGGAAGTGCTGCAAGCTTATTTTATGAAAGCATTTGAATCTAATCCTTTGGTATTTGCCATTGGAGAAGATGTGGGAAAAATTGGTGATGTGAACCAAGGCTTTGCTGGTTTGCAAGAAAAGTTCGGAGAAGTTAGAATCACCGACACAGGCATAAGAGAATGTACTATAGCCGGACAAGGAATTGGTGCTGCCTTACGTGGACTACGGCCAATCATTGAAATTCAGTACCTTGACTATTTGCCTTATGCACTTCAAATTCTGTCCGACGATTTGGCTTCACTACATTTCAGAAGCAAAGGCGGACAGAAAGCACCAGTGATTGTGAGAACAAGAGGACACAGACTTGAAGGAATTTGGCATGCTGGCTCACCTCTGGGCATGATTATCAACAGTTTGCGGGGAATGCATGTGTTGGTTCCCCGAAACATGACCCAAGCTGCAGGATTTTACAATACGCTACTCCAATCAGACGACCCTGGTTTGGTCATCGAATGTTTGAATGGGTACAGACTCAAAGAAAAATTGCCGGAAAACCTGGATCAAATCATGGTGCCGCTTGGCGTGCCCGAGGTGCTTAAAACTGGTTCAGATGTTACTTTGGTTACCTATGGTTCTATGGTTCGAGTGGCCATGGAGGCTATTCAAGATTTGGAAAAAGTAGGAATTTCAGTTGAGCTTATCGACGTTCAATCTTTGCTGCCGTTCGATATTCACCACAGCATTGTGGAGTCATTGAAAAAAACCAACCGCATTGTGTTGGCCGATGAAGATGTGCCAGGTGGAACCACAGCCTACATGATGCAACAGGTGCTGGAAATTCAAAGAGGTTACAAATACCTTGACGCACTACCCATCACTATTGCTTCTGCCGAACATAGACCTGCTTATGCTTCAGACGGCGACTATTTCTCAAAACCAAGTCCTGGCCTAATCTTTGAGAAAATTTACAACATGATGCAGGAAGCTGACCCTTCTAGATTCAAACCTCTCTACAGCTAAGTGTTGGAAAGCAAGAAGCCTTTCAAACGGATTGTCAATTTAGTTGATGATCTGGGTACTATCAATTATGGTATCTGGAATTCTGCCATTGCTACTTCAGCCCCACTTTCGAAACATTTTAATATTAAATCAGAACTGTGGTATCCTAAAACGGGTAATATAGAGGAGTTTGATGAATTGAAAAATGTGCACCTGTTTGAACTTGAGAATACAAGTAAAAAAACCTTCGACAACCTGGTGAAAAACCTTGACAAAGAAGTTGATATCATTGTTTCGCATGGCTGCTGGCGTTGGCCAACCGTGTGGGGTAGCTGGTTTAAAAAAGCAGGTTTTAGATGGATGTATGTGCCCCACGGCATGCTAGAGCCTTGGAGCATGCAGCAAAAGTCCCTGAAAAAGTGGCCTTATTTCTGGTTTGTCGAAAAACCCATGGCATTGCGTGCAGATGTTGTGCGAGCGGTCGGTGCTCCAGAAGCCGACAATCTTAAAAACCATTTTTCGAAAGTAACTTTGATTGCCAATGGCGTAGAAGCCACAACTGAATTGCCAATTAAAGCTGCCACTCCTGTTATTTTTTTATTCATGGCACGGCTTCATTTTAAAAAAGGCCCTCTTAATTTGGTAAAAGCCTGGAAAAATAGCCGGCTAAATAGCGATCCAAACTTTCAATTGTTAATCGCTGGACCAGACGAGGGAGAACTTGCAGGCATTAAGGAACAGATAAAAGGCGCAAATAATATTTTCTATGTTGGCGCCATCTATGGTGAAGCTAAAATAGATTTGCTGCAAAAGGCGCATTTCTATGTCTTACCTTCGCTGAGTGAAGGTTTTCCAACTTCAGTGGTAGAGGGAATGATGTATGGTCAGGTACCTGTAATCAGTCGGGGTTGCAACTTTCCAGAAGTATTTGGCCAGCAATTGGGTTTTGATTCAGGTGCTTCCATTGAGTCTATTCAAGAAGCTCTCCAGCAGGCAGCCACCAGTTTGGGTAGCTATGCGGAACTTCAAAGAGAGGGCTATAAGTTGGTGAAAACGCACTATTCAATAGAAGCGATTGCCCAAAGGCAAGAGGAGGTATTCGCATCCATGTAAGCCCAAAATTATTTACTCAACTGGTCCACAAATTACCTTCATTTGTTTGAATCGTTTACAAACTTTGGTGCTTCTGTCTTTGAAATCATAATGATTTTTTAGCACTGGATTCGTCCAAGCAATTTCACTCAATGCAAACATGCGTGGCATAGCCATGTACTCTACCTGAGCGAATGTGGGAATATATTCAGTCCATACATTTCCCTGAATACCTTTTACTTTTGAATGGTTTTCGGGAGATACCATATCGTAAGGAGAAAAGCTATACACTTTGCTCATAGGCAACATGCCTCCAATGGCCAATGGCTGTGTTTTTTTGTCGGCCTGGTAATAATCGAAATAGCAATATTCTGTTGGCGAAAGAATGAGTTTATAACCTTTTTCTGCAGCTTCAGCAGCTCGTTTTTTCTCTCCCCAGGCACGCCAAACCATCACGGTAATACTTGTATCGGCCTGACCTTCCACTATTTCATCCCAACCAATCAGCTTTTTGCCAAGTGGTTTCACATGTTTCCTTATTTCGTCAATCATCCAGGCCTGCAGTTTTTCAACATCTGTAATTCCTGTTTTTTCCATTGCTGTGGCCACTTGTGTTTGCTCTTTCCACTGATTTTTAATGGCTTCATCACCGCCAATGTGAATGTATTTGCCCGGAAACATGTCAGCCACTTCAGTAAACACTTGCTTTAAAAACTGAATTGAAGAATCAGAAGGATTCATGATAAATTCACTTACGCCCCAAGTTTCCCAAACTTCCACATCTTGACCCGTGCAACCAAGCCAAGGATATGAGGCTATGGCAGCTTGCATGTGCCCTGGAAAATCTATTTCAGGTACAATATTTATTTGTCTTCTGTTGGCATATTCAACCAATCCCTGAATATCTGCCCTGGTGAAAAAACCTTCAACTGGTTTGGTGTCATATTTCTCTGGTTTCTCATTTCTATGACCTATCAGGGTGCGCTTCCTTTTAGATCCAACTTTTGTGAGCAAGGGATATGCTTCAATTTCCAACCGCCAGCCCTGGTCGTCGTTCAGGTGAAGGTGTAAGGTATTGAATTTGAAGAGCGCCATGTAATCCATGTAACGCTTCACTTCATCGGTTGTGAAAAAATGCCTGGCAACATCCAAGTGCATTCCTCTCCAACTAAAGGCTGGTACATCAATAACTTCTGCACAGCTAATGGCTACCTGATCTTTGGCATACCCCAGCCATGCAGCTTGCAAAAGAGTAGTAAGGCCGTAAAATAAACCTCTGTTGTGTCGGGCTTTTACTTCAATTTTATCTGGAGTTATCGAAAGCATGTACCCTTCTCTACCAAGCGAATCGGGCAATTTTTCATCCTGAATCAAGAAAATGGAACGAGTTGGTTGCGCTCCCGGCAAGGTTAGTTTGATGCCCGAAAGGCGAAATAATTCATGCCTGAACCACTGGGCAACTTCAAAATTGTCGTTGGTGAAAATGGTGCCACATTCATTATTTAACAAAAATTCACCACTTCCTTTTTTAATGTTTTTAGGAACAGGAATTGTTTCAGAAACAGATATGGCTGCCTGTATGCCGCTACTCCAAAGCAAAGCGCCGAGAAAAGTAATGAGGAAGCAAAATCTAAAACTGTACATATCGTGGGGTTGCTTATAAAAACTTAAAGTTAGCTTCTTTTATGGCGTAATTCCAAGAAAATTTACCTAAATAATTGAAAATCAAGCTATTTAAAAGTAAAAATTTTCTTCTGTATTCATGAAGACCATCTCCTTGGTGAAGTTTTAAAACCAAGGATTGATGAAGTCGAGAATGGAAAGTAACAGACTGAAAACAAGGGTTACGACAATAAAGGTGGCATTGAAAAAGGCCAGCATTACAGCATTGAACACTAGTTTTCTGCCATATTTCTTTTGAATTTTAGCTTCTCGTTTAATCACCCAATAGATTGAAAAAGTAACATAAATTAATAAAAGAGAAATTCTTGCTCCTGGCGATCCAAAAATACCTTCCAGGAATGGAAGGTTGTTTTCATACGATTTGCCACTTATAATTTTATCCATCCAAGCCAAAATGCCAAAGTACATGCCACTGATGAAAAATATGATTTCAACGGCCACCATCAAGATATATGGTTGAACTTTATATTGCCTGCCAGTTGTACGTATTTGCTTGTCAAGGTCGAAAAGCATAGCCTCCATTCGTCTGATGAGCAAGGCATTTTGTGGACCGCCGATTTCTCTTTTCAGCAAAAGTAAATCGTGTAGTTCGTCTCTGGTTTTTACTAAATCTATAAGTTGCCTTGCCTTTTTGTGCTTATTCAGGTTGTCTATCCAACGGATCACAAATGGCACTAAGACCCCCACCAAAGGCACCATGAACGGGAAATAGTTGATCTGTTGGGCCAACAAAATCATATTGATAAGGTTTTAATACCTGCAAAGTACATTCAAAAACATGCTTTTCTTAAAATTTGGATTGTTTTGCAATCATCTTTAGTTCCATTTCAACAATCTAATGAGTACAAACCATTCAGATCCCCAATCTAAAACAAATCAAGAATCAGATGCCAAAGAATCTACGGAAGGTACTTTTTTAGAAGGCCCACGTTCCAGATCCAGGGAATTTTGGTTCACTTTGAAAATGCTGGTCGAGTTTATCAAAGGTTTCAGAATGTTTCATTTTGTAGGCCCATGCGTTTCTATTTTTGGTTCGGCCCGAACACCAAAAGACGATCCGTATTTTGAGATGGCCAGAAAGATGGGTGCAGCTGTTTCAAAGCTTGGTTTTACTGTGATGACCGGAGGTGGGCCCGGAATTATGGAAGCGGCCAACATGGGTGCCAAAGAAGCAGGAGGTAGATCGGTGGGCATCAATATCAAGTTGCCACACGAGCAATATGCCAATCCTTATGTAGACAAATGGATGGAATGTAGGTACTTTTTTACCCGTAAAGTGCTCATGTTCAAATATTCTTATGCTTTCATCATCATGCCTGGAGGGATGGGAACCCTCGATGAGCTATTTGAAGCAGCCACACTCATCCAAACTGGAAAAATCAACAACTTTCCCATCATTCTCATGGGCAGAGAATATTGGGAGCCTGCCATTCAAATGCTGCAAAGGATGAGTGAGCGGGGCACCATCAGCCCTGGTGATCTAGACCTTATTTATATTACCGATTCTATAGATGAGGCTATTCAGATTTTGGACGAGCATGCTGTTTTAAAATATAAACTGAGAAAAGACAAGCAATTGGAGCCTGTTTCAATGATTGGCGAGTAGTGGCTGGCGCATTTCAATCTAACTTTTTAATTAAAGTCTAATATTGAAATACATTTTTCTAAGGGTGTTTTTGAGTCCAAAGAATGGATTCAAATGCATTTTACGGAGATTATCAGTTATCATTGCCTTTGAACATCACTAAAATTAACATGAAAATTTCACCTCTTTTTGCCTTCCTGTTTTTTGTGGCAACTTCGGTTTTAGCGCAGCCAAACAACAATCCCTACAAAGCCAGGTACGGCGGAGTAGGTCATTGGACAGATAGCCTCAAATGGTCTGCTGTTACTTCAGTTTTAAGTTTTGGAGCCATACCAAACGACAACTTAGATGATTCGGCAGCTGTTCAAACCGGAATAAATATTATTCATGCCAATGGAGGCGGAGTGTTATTCTTTCCTGCCGGAACATACAATCTAGGTGGCCATGTGAAAATAAAATCAGGAGTCATTCTGCGGGGTGAAGACCCTACCGGAATTACCAACGCAAGGGTTGAAAACTACAGCCCACCATCAAAGTTGGTTTTTCCAAGGTTTGAACTTGACACCAATGCAAACGGTGGAGCTGGAAACGATCGAAAAAAAGCTTTTAAAGGCATTTCGAGTGAATTAGAATGTAGCAATTACGGTGTGGTGAACCTCGATATAAACCGTGCTTACATCAGTTTTCAACCACAGTTTAATTTCACTCCTGGAGCTCCGCACACATCACCTCAATCAATTCAGAGAAACAGAAATGTAATTGTATATGGTTGCCGCACCAACAATGCTGTGATTGCCGATGGGGGAGTTCCAAGTGTTCAGCAAAGACCATGGCAAGTTTTTCCATGGAGATTTTCTGCAAATATTGAGATTTTCGTTTTTGCCAATTGCGTAATTGCCAACAATCGATTGAACGATGGCACTGCTGACAGTTTTGAAATGCCCAACTATATAATTCAGCGAAGAGGAACAAGCAATTGGATTAGACTTACTGAAAGAACTTTGGGCACTGGTTGGAGAGCTCAATTTAACTATACCGATCATTATGGTATTTCATTGAATAGAGCCAAAATTTACCAGGACACTACAGGTAGATACAGAGTGGTAGGTGTAGCAACCTATGGTACTCCAGAAACTGAGCCTGATTTGTACAGAACGGGGTTTGAAGTTTTGCATAACTGGGTGTACAAAACCTCAAGGGTTGGGATCATTGCCGCTGGTATTGGCTTGGTCATAAGAGGAAACGTCACCTTGGACGATTCATTAAAAGTGCTTCGGGAATTTGAAAACTTTACCGGTCCAGTTGGTCTTGTTACGCCGCAAGGTGCCACCACATTCGAAAATAGAGGTATTGACTTTTCAGGCTGGCAGGTCATTGTAGACAGTAACTATGTAGAAGCAACCAGCAACTTTGTATCAGGTTATTTATCTACTGATGGTGAAGGAATCTTGTTGCAGGAATGTTGCGGGGGTACACCAGTAAATGACTATACCATTTCGAACAACATAACAGCTAACTACATCGGTATCTACAAAATGAGAGACATCAATAATCTGAAAATAGTCAACAATGAAATGGGGGGAAGCACAATTTATGTGGTGGCCAACACCAATGGAGCGTCTTATTATCTCAATAATTTTTTGATGGAAGGAAACACCAACGTAGGCAACATTCAAGCAATCGGTAGCAGGGGAGGAGCAAGAGGTGTTATTAGAAATAATACAGGAACGGGCAATACCATCGCAAGTTTAAGCTGTCACGTGTTTTTTGATCCTGATAATAACACAGGTTTTAGAATTCCAACTTACAGAGGTGTTGATCCAAATGAATCTGTTCCATTAACACCAGAAGTTCCGGGTCCTTGTGCAGAATCTACAACCTATCCCATCGTCAACTTAAATCGACCAGCAGCTGACACTACTTTCGATCAGGGTTTGGTTTCTTATCGGCTGGTTGTGAAAATGGAACAAGGTGATCTTTCAACGGCTAGAGCAGAATTCTACAAAAACAGCGAAAGAGTGGCGACTAACTTGGAATTCGATTTGGATGACTCTACTGCAAGCTACACATGGGATGTTCCACCAACCATTTCAGGCGTCACCACTTTTACCACCAGAGTAGCCCAGGGAAACTTAATTACTTTCTCAGAAGTGAGAAGGTTTACCAGAATCACACCTGTGGTTACGGCAACAGATGCTATGGATTTTCTTCGCTCTGCCAGGTTGTATCCAAACCCATTGAATGGTGCTCCTCAACTTTCTGTTTCGTTTGCCAATGCTGCCATGAACGCTCAAAATACAACAGTGCAACTGTACGATGTTCAAGGAAAAGCCATAGAAAATGTCAAATACGACCTGCAACCGCAGCAGTTGGTGGTGAACACGAGTGCACTACAAGCTGGCTACTACATGTTGCGTGTAAACATGGCCGGAAGCCAAAAAGTATTCCGGTTTGTGAAGTAACAATAGCTTTTATAAAATTGAATCCTGGCCAGTCCCTGGCTGGGATTTTTTTTGGCTGGATTGGCGGGTAGCATGTTTAGGTATTGAGATTTCCTGTTTTTCATGCAGATTGTTTACAGCGATCAATCAATCCTGTCTTCCTTAAAACCTCATAATTTCAAGTTGTGATTCTGCTCAAATTTCAAACTCTCCAAAACCCTATTTTCGATACTTTTGACCCGTGAATATTTTTGAAAAAATAAAACGCCAGTTTCTAAACCCCGAACTTCAATTTCAGGCATCGAGAAGCAGTGGCCCTGGTGGGCAAAATGTGAACAAAGTCAACACAAAAATTGTATTGCTGTTTCATGTGTTCGACTCTGCCATCTTATCTGAAAGCGAAAAGGAGCATCTCAAAACTAAACTGGCCAACAAGATAGACAACGAAGGCAAAATCCAAATTCAGGCGCAAGAGAAGCGAACTCAAACCCAGAACAAAGAAGTTTCGGTAAAGAAATTTTATGCTATGCTATCCAAAGCCTTCACCAATAAAGCGCCAAGGTTGGCCACCAAGCCCGGCAAGGCAGCCATTGAAAGAAGATTGAAAGCGAAAAAAAGTGCCTCAGAGCGAAAAAATGACCGCTCTGTCTCATTTGATTAGGCTAAAGCTTTTTGTTTTTTGCTCATGGCTAACAGCAAAAGAAAGCAGATCAACCCATTGATAATCAGTATTTCAAAGCCCATCTGGTAACCGTTGAACCATTGCACAGAATTGGTTTGAAGCAAAAAGGTGAGGCTGGGGCTCAACAAACAAAATAAAGGCACCCACTTGTCTTCTGTTTTTCTTTGGGTGAGTATGCAAAAGCCGAACAAGCCGAGAAGTGGACCGTAGGTATAGCCCGCCAGCTTAAAAATGAGAAAAATAAGGCTATCAGTATGAAAGTGTTCGATGATAAGGACAATGACCAGCAGAACCAAGGTGAAAGTGATATGCACCACCCATTTTTGCTTTTGGCGGGTTGCTTCGCTTTTTCTGTTGAAATTGAGAAAATCGAAACAAAAACTAGTGGTAAGAGCCGTGAGTGCAGAATCAGTGCTGGCGTAGGTGGCAGCCACAATGCCTAGAAAAAACAGCAATGTGGCAACTGGCGCAAAATGATTCAAAGCCAACAAGGGAAAAACAGCGTCAGGCTTTGCGGGCAATTCAATATTTTTTTCTGCGGCAAAGAAGTAAAGCAACACGCCTAAACATAAAAACAGTATGTTGATCACCACTAGAATCAAACTAAAAGCCACTATATTTTTTTGCGCCTCGCCCAGGTTTTTGCACGTGAGGTTTTTTTGCATCATGTCTTGGTCTAAACCAGTCATGGCAATGGCAATAAAAGCCCCTGACAGAAACTGTTTAAAGAAGTTGTTTTTCGAGTTCCAATCCCAGGTAAAAACAGCCGAATAATCCGATTGGGCAATGGCCTGAATAGCACCGCCCTCAAATTTCATTTCACCCAACAAATAATACACCGACCAGATCAAAGCGGATACCAACATCAAGGTTTGAAGTGTATCCGTCCAAATGATGGTTTTGATGCCGCCCTGAAAGGTGTATAGCCAAATAAGCAGCAAAGCCAATAAAACGGTAAGTGGAAAAGGCACATTAAAATGATCGAAAATGGCATATTGCAAGGTATTGATTACCAGAAAAAACCGGGCAGCTGATCCAATTGATCTGGAAATTAAAAACAACAAAGCGCCGCATTTATAAGCCCAGGGACCTATACGGGTTTCCAAGTAAGAATAAATTGAAATAAGGTTGAGGCGGTAATAAACAGGCATCAAAACGAAAGCGATGACAGCGTATCCGGCCAAATAGCCAAATACTAGTTGCAAATAGGCAAAGCCATTGGCTTTCACCTGACCAGGAACAGAAATGAAGGTTACCCCTGAAAGTGAGGTGCCGATCATACCAAATGCCACTAAGTACCAAGCCGAATTGCGATTGGCCACAAAGAAACCTTCTGAGTTTGTGCCTTTGCCTGTTATGCTGGCCACAACCACTAACACAGCAAAGTATGCCAGCAAGGTGAATAGTAAAGTTGCAGGTGTCACAGATTTGATTTTATTTTGCAGTGCAAAGAATCAACATAAAAATGAAAACCTGGGAAGAACTGCTGGGAACCCAACCTCAATCTGACGTAGAGTTAGCCACAGAAGAGGCTCCTTCTTTTAAACTGGTGGTGTATAACGACGATTTCAATACCTTCGAACATGTCATCAATGCTTTGATAGATGTTTGTGAACACTCGAATGAACAAGCCGAGCAATGCACGCTCATTGTGCACTATAAAGGCAAATGTGTGGTGAAATCAGGTCTTGAAAAAATTATGATCAAAATGCGTAACCAAATTTGCGACAGAGGAATTTGGGCCGAAGTGCTCTCTGATTAATATTTTTAGTCTTTTTCCACAACTTTTATTTGCCGGCCAAGTTTATCCAAAATGACGCATGCACTCTTGCCATCTATCTTTCTTTTTTTGGAAAAGCTTCGTGCTAACAATAATAGACCTTGGTTCGAAGAAAATAAAGCAGCGTATTTAGCAGTACAGCTGGAATTTAAAAACTTTATAGCCAACCTACTTCCAGAGGTCGAGCAATTTTATCTCGGAGCTGGCTTGCTGAAGCCTGAAAGCTGCATATACCGCATCTACAGAGACGTTCGTTTTTCAAAAAACAAAGTCCCATATAAAACAAATATTTCTGCTTCTATTGGAAGTCAGGGACGCAAGTCTGGCTTCGATTCCATTTACTTGCATATCGAAAACAATGCTTCATTTCTGGCTGCTGGAGCCTATGAGTTACAACCAGATCAGCTGGCTGGCATTCGCCAGGAAATAGATTACAGTGCAAAATCTTTGAAAAACATTATTTCAAACCCTGATTTTGAATCTTACTTTGGCAAAATTGAAGGCAACAAGCTGAAAACATCACCAAAAGGCTTCGAGAAAGATCATTCGGATATTGAGTTGCTCAGGTTTACCCAATTGTATATTATGCATCAATTTACCAACAAGGAGGTTTTGAGTCGGGACTTTGGAAAGAAGGTGCTTGAAGGCATTTCTAAGTCAAAGCCATTTACCGGTTTTCTACTCGAAGCTACCGCTCAACACCACTAAACCTTCATTTCTGTATTTCTGCATGTGCTGCAAGTTTCATTCTATTAATTTGTTGGTTCATTTCAACCGCCATTGATATTGCTCACCAATTTCCTGGAAGGAATTTCGGCCATTCGAAGTAATTTTCTCCGGGCTTTCCTTACTGCCATCATCATCACCATCGGCATTACTGCTTTGGTGGGCATTCTCACAGCCATTGATGGCATAAAAGCTAGCGTGAATTCTGGTTTGGTAGATTTGGGTGCAGGTATTTTCGACATACAGCAGAAAGGCAGTAAAGAACGCTCTCGTCGGTTTGGACTTGTAAACAAAAATTATCCTGAAATCACCTACAGAGAAGCTATTCGGTTCAAACGCTTGTTCGAGCTGGAAGCCAGGGTTTCTGTGTATTCCCGAGTTTCGTTCAATACCCAGGTAAAAAACGGCCAACTCAAAACCAATCCCAATATAAGCCTTTTTGGAGTGGATGATAATACCTTGATGGTCAAAGGATTTGCCCTTGAAAAAGGCAGGAATTTTTCGCCCCTTGAAATTGAAAAAGGTTCAGGAGTAGCCATTATTGGTTTCGAAATAGCTTCTCTGCTTTTCCCTTTCGAAGATCCGCTAAACAAGTTTGTGATGGCTTATGGCAATAAGTTTAGGGTCATTGGCGTGCTCAAAGAAACGGGGTCATTTTTCGGCGGACAAGGTGCAGATCGGGTGATTTCAGTTCCTCTGGCCAAAGCAGAAGTGATGGCAGCTGGAAAAAATGTAACCTATGACTTAACTGTGCTGGTTGATGATCCGACCCGATTGGGCGAAACTATGGGCCTTGCCCGTGGAGTGATGCGTAGGGTTCGAAAAGATCAGCCTTTAAAAGACGACTCCTTCGAAATCAACAAAAGTGAAACATTGTCAACATCGCTCGATGAAGTGACCGGATCTCTTAGGGTTGGCGGCTTTGGTATCGGCATCATCACACTTTTAGGTGCAGCCATTGGTTTAATGAACATCATGCTGGTTTCTGTAACAGAGCGCACACACGAAATAGGCTTACGAAAAGCAGTTGGTGCAACACCTTTCCATATTTTGCAACAATTTTTAGTCGAAGCTGTATTGATCTGTTTAATTGGGGGGACACTTGGAATAATACTGGGAATTTTTCTCGGTAACGTTGTTGGCGATTATATAGGTGCTTCAGCGTTTATTATTCCTTGGACTTGGATTTTCGTTGGATATTCTTTCTGTTTAGGAGTAGGTGTAGCCTCAGGATTATATCCAGCAGTGAAAGCTTCCAAGCTCGATCCAATAGATGCCTTACGGTTCGAATAAGCTACCTTTTCAGTCAAAACACTAACTTGCCATCAATTCTTGTTTACAACTACGATTTACAACCAACTGAGCGCTTACTTTTTGCACATGAAGAATCTGATTTTTAAGGCTGTTCGAAATTTTTCTTTCCTGATAGCTATCTATTTGTTCAGCTGTTATGCCCCGGCAAACAACAATGAAAAAGAAAAACTTGCACTTAATACCATGGTGGCCATGTTGCGCAATCAGCACTATTTGGTGAAAGACTACAACGACCAATTCTCCAAGGAGCTATTTGAGCAATACTTGAAAATCATGGATGTGAATAAGCGGTTTCTACTTCAATCTGATGTAGATCAATTGAAGAAATTCGAAACCCAACTTGATGATGAAATAAAAGGAAGTAACTTTTTATTTTTTGAAAACGCAATAACAATCATAGAAAAGCGGGTAGATGATGTTGGAAGCTGGTATCCTCAAATGCTCGAAAAGTCTTTTGATTTTACAAAAAACGAACAGTTTGAGTACGATGCGAAGAAACGTAAATTTCCAGAAAATGAAGCAGCTCAAAAAGCAGAATGGCTACGTTACTTCAAGTACCAGGTGCTCACCAATATGGCCATCGAAATAGATATTCAAGAAAAAGCGGGAGAGAAAAAAGATACAATAATCAAAATTTTGACTTTAGCCGAAATGGAAGAAAAAGCTAGAGAAAAAGTATTGAAAAACCACAAAGATTGGTTTAAGCGACTCAAGCAAACAGACAGAGCCGACAGAATGAGCGATTATCTAAATGCTATTTCTCAGATTTATGATCCTCATACAGACTTCTATGCACCAAAGGACAAAGAAAACTTCGATATTCAACTTTCCGGGCAACTTGAAGGTATTGGTGCAACACTCACCCAAAAAGATGGGTACATCAAAGTAGCAGCTATTGTGCCAGGAAGCCCAAGCTACAAACAAGGGCAGTTGAAAGCCGAGGATATGATTTTGAAAGTAGCACAGGCGGAAAACGAACCTGTAGACGTGGTTGACATGAAGCTTGACCAGGCAATTAAATTAATCAGAGGCAAAAAGGGGACTTTGGTGAAACTCACTGTGAAAAAACCTGATGGTAGCCTTGTTGTCATTCCTATCGTGCGTGATGTAGTTATTATCGAAGATACCTATGCCAAATCGGTGATTCTGCAAAAAGATGGCTTCTCAGAAAGGATAGGGTATATCTATTTGCCCACTTTTTATGCAGATTTTACCAATCAGCGTGGAGGCCGAACCTGCTATGAAGATGTTCGAAAAGAAATTGATAAGCTTAAACTGGAAAACATTGACGGTATAGTGCTAGACTTGCGCAACAATGGAGGTGGTTCGTTGGGTGATGTGGTGAAAATGGCAGGCCTTTTCATTCCATCGGGTCCAATAGTGCAAGTGAAAGGTAGGGATGCTGCTCCCATTCGTTTAAACGATGAAGACATGAGGGTTCAATATGAAGGTCCTTTGGTGGTGATGGTGAATACTTTCAGTGCTTCTGCTTCAGAAATTTTGGCTGCAGCCATGCAAGACTATAAACGTGCAATCATTGTTGGCAGTGAACATACTTACGGCAAAGGTACCGTTCAACGAATTTTTGATTTAGACCAGGCACTTTCAGGTACCTATGCTTCTTTGAAACCATTTGGCAGTGTGAAATTGACCACCCAAAAATTCTACAGAATCAACGGTGGGGCAACCCAATTGAAAGGTGTAGTTCCTGATATTATCTTACCCGATGTTTACAAGCATGTGAAGGTTGGCGAAAAAGAACTTGACAAGGTTATGCCTTGGGATCAGATATCTCCTGCATTCTTCAAAGAGTTTGACAGACCGAACTCATACGTAGATGCATTAAAGAATAATAGCCTGAAGCGTCAAAAGTTGAACCCAACGTTTTTGCAAATTGAAGCCGCTGCCTTTCGCCTGAAAACACGGCAAGATCAGACTAAGTTTACGCTAAATTTGGAAAAGTACAAAGAGGAACAAAAGAAGATTCAAACTGAGGAGCAAGGGTTTAAAGATGCCACCAAAAACGAATACAATACCCAAGTATTTACTTTGCGGGTAGATGAAGATCCTGACGCAGATGAGGCCAAAAAAGACCGTAAAAAAGCATTTCAGGAGAGCCTTAAAAAGGATGTTTATCTCAGTGAAGTACTTCATATATTACACGACATGGTGCAACCCAAATAGTTGCAAGTCTAAAAAGATCTTTATCAAAGGTTACTTTTGTTGAAACTTAAGGTATACAGTCACAACTGCTTCGCCAAAACGAGCTTATGGAAGATTCAGTAATTGTTGTTCAAATTAAAAGTGGTAACCAAAAAGCCATGGAGTTTCTGTACAAGAAACACTACCGTATGATGGTGAAAATGATAATGAAGAACAGCGGTTCTGAAGATGAAGCAAAGGACGTATTTCAAGATGCTTTGATTGTATTTTGGGAAAAAGTGGTAAACGATAGATTGGTGCTCACATCAAAAATCAGCACTTATTTATACAGCGTTTGCCAAAATCTTTGGAGGAAAGAATTGGATAGGAAGGCAAGATTATCGATGGAATTCGTTGATCGCCCCGACACAACCGATCCCGACAGAGCCGAAAGAATTACCATCATCAACCAATGCATCAATGGGCTGGGAGATACCTGTAAGAAAATTTTACAGTACTATTATTTCGACAAACTTTCAATGAATGACATTGCCGAAAAAATGGGATTTGCCAATTCAGATACTGCCAAAACAAAAAAATACAAGTGCAAGCAAGAGCTTGATGCTAAAGTTAAATCTCTTTATTCAGCAACTGATTTTCTCGATTAACCTATGATTAACGAAAACTTACAGAAGGAAATAGAGGCCTACATCAATCATGATTTGTCGAAGGCAGAGCGAAATGCTTTTGAACAAAAGATGACGCAGGACCCCTCACTTCGAACAGAAGTTGGGTTACAATCGGCCATTATTTCTACCATCCAGACCAATGGCCGTCTGGCTCTAAAGCAAACGCTTCAAGCTACCGATGTTTCCCTTGTATCAACAGCAGTAAATGAAGCTGTTCGCTATGGTGTTGCAGCCTTGGCTACAGGGGTAGTATTGGTTGGAGCGTACTTAGCTCTTCAGGGTTCGCCTGAAGTGAACAATACCGCCATTGAACTGAATGAAGCTATTCCTGCAGTCTCTTTGGTTGAAGAAAAACCAGCTGTTCAAGGTCAAGCAACTTCAACAAATGCAAGCATACCCTCCACTTCTAGTGTAGGAGAAACTGCATCGACCAAAGCAATGATTGTTAACACCAGGGAAACTGCCATTCCCTCTAAAAAGGTAAAACCTTCGGTTTCAGTTTTACC
>JBBRCC010000007.1:0-69633 GCA_038205175.1 Cytophagales bacterium
ACTGGCTGCACCATATTTCTTTTTGCAGGTGTAGTAAATTTTGCCGCCATCGTTACTCCAGGCAATATCTTCTATACCACCAAAGGGTTTTAAGGGCGAGTTAAACTTTTCGTTGGGCATCAAGTCCAGGGCATTTCCTTCTGCTTTTCCGTTGGCCAGGTTTTGCACAAACACATGGCTAAAAGTACCGTCAGCCCAAGCATTCCAGTGGCGGTGCATCAAAGCATCATACAGTTGCCCAGTTGCTTTTGGCAAATCAGGGTGTTGGTCTTTCAATGTTGGCACAAGGCTCACATCGGCAGTAAACAGCATTTTATCCTCATTCGGAGAAAAGCTAAATCCATTCAAACCTCCTGTTCTGTTGGTCAGTTGAACTTTGCTGCCAGTGGCAAGTGTGTACACAAAAACTTGGTTTTCTCCCGCTTCGGGACTTAAAAAATAAAGCTTCAAACCATCTTTACTAAACTGAACATTGCTTTCCGATTTTGGAGTTTGAGTAAGTTGCTTCAGGTTTTTGCCATCCACATCCATCAGGTACAGATCAGTGTTTCCAGTGTTTTCGGCCAGGTTATTCTTTCGCATGGCATACGCTATTTTGTTACCATCTGCTGAAGCCACGGTTTCTGAAATCATGCCAAATTGCCATAGCACTTCTGGTGTAAATAGCGATTGGGCCCGGAGCGAAAACGCAGCACCCAGAAACAACAAACAGATTGTAATTTTTTTCATTTTATGATTGGTTAAGCTGCCCAAACTAACAGAAAAATTTGCTTTGCCCTTCCGTTGCTCTTCCAAAACCTAAAACTAATGCGCCATTTTCTTGTTTTTCAGCACAAATTGCAGCTACTTTTCATTTAATCCTTAACATTGGGCGAGTTTCGAATATGCCCCAGTTTGCCGACGTCCCTATTGAATACCTAAAAGGTGTAGGCCCTCAGAAAGCTGAGGTGCTCAAGCTTGAAGCCAGTATTCATACTTTTGGAGACCTGCTCGATTGGATTCCGTTCCGCTACATCGACCGATCGGTTTTCAACTCTATTCAGGATATTTACCACGAAATGCCCTTTGCCCAACTGCTGGGCGAAATCAACTATGTAGAAATGATGGGCGAGGGAAAAGCCAAACGTTTGGTGGGCTACCTCAGCACGGCAACTGGCGAAGTGGAACTCATCTGGTTTAAAGGTTTTGATTTTGTGAGGCCTCTTTTGGTGCCAAAACGGAAAATGGTGGTGAGCGGCAGACCGGGTATTTTCAAGGGAAAAATCAGTTTTTCGCACCCAGAGCTAGAAGTTTTTAATCCCGACAAACCCCGTGATGCCTTCGAGCCTGTGTACAATAGCTCCGAGAAAATGAAACGACGTTTTTTCGACAGCCGTGGTTTGCACAAGCTCATCAAAACCTTACTTGAAAAGCCTGAATTCGATATCCCGGAGTTTTTTCCAGAAGGATTCCGACAACAGTTTGGGCTCATTCACAGGCAGCAAGCATACCGGTTTATGCATGCACCCACCCAAAAAAAGGAGGCCGACCTGGCCAAATATAGGTTCAAGTTCGAAGAGCTTTTTATGCTGCAAATGAACCTGAACAAAATCAGGGTCAGCAACAAGTACGACCGTTTGGGCTATGTGTTGGGCAAGCTTACCTTGTTCAACGAGTTTTACAAAAATCACATGCCTTTTAGCCTCACCGATGCCCAAAAAAGGGTAATCAAAGAAATAAGGGCCGATGTGACCTCAGGCAAACAAATGAATCGCTTGTTGCAGGGCGATGTAGGAAGCGGCAAAACCATGGTGGCCTTTTTGTGCATGTTGATGGCGGTGGACAATGGATTGCAGGCTGCTCTCATGGCACCTACCGAAATATTGGCCCAGCAGCATTTTTCTGGTTTGAAAACCTATGCCGATGCCATTGGAATCGAATTAGCTCTACTAACCGGGTCTACCAAAAAAGCAGAAAGAGCACGAATAGCTGAAGGTTTGGAAGCAGGCTCTATCAGCATGTTGGTGGGCACCCATGCCCTGATCGAAAACAAAGTTGCCTTCAGGCAAACTGGCTTGGTGATTGTAGACGAACAACATCGATTTGGCGTGGAACAAAGGGCCAAATTGAGGGATAAAAATGCCGAAATATGGCCCCACGTACTGGTGATGACGGCCACACCTATTCCCCGAACCCTGGCCATGACCGTGTATGGCGACCTCGACGTGTCGGTCATAGACCAATTGCCACCCGGACGGAAGCCCATAGTGACCAAGCATACCTACGAAAACAAGCGCCCTCAGATTTATGATTTTATAAAATCTGAAATTCGAAAAGGGAGGCAGGTATATGTAGTTTATCCCTTGATTGAAGAATCGGATACGCTTGACTTTAAAAACCTGATGGATGGTTTTGAGCAACTTAAAACTGTGTTTACGGAGTTTGAAATTTGCATGGTGCATGGGCGATTAAAATCAGCCGAAAAACAAGCCGAAATGGACAAGTTTGTGCAAGGAAATGCGCACATCATGCTGGCTACCACGGTGATAGAAGTTGGGGTAAATGTGCCCAATGCATCGGTGATGCTGATAGAAAGTGCCGAGCGTTTTGGTTTGTCGCAGTTGCACCAGTTGCGAGGCAGGGTAGGCCGTGGAGCAGAAGAATCTTACTGCATTCTGATGTCGGATGTGAAACTCTCAAAGTATAGCAAAACCCGAATTGAAACCATGGTGCGCACCAGCAACGGCTTTGAAATAGCCGAAGCCGACCTGCGCTTGCGAGGCCCTGGCGACTTGGCTGGTACTCAGCAAAGTGGTATTTTGAGCCTGAAGTTTACCGACCTGGCACAAGACCACAAAACCATAGAACTGACCCGCCATGCAGCCAATCAAATATTGATGGAAGACCCCGAGCTTGAACAACCCGGGTGGCTGCCTTTGTTAAAGCGGCTTCAAAAAGTATATGCCCACTCAACCCGTTGGCGCAGGGTAGGGTAGTTTTGTTTGTCCAATAAAATCCCCCGAGCTTTCCCTGCAAAACCTGATGCGTTTGCGGAGCTTTCTCTGCCAGCAAGGGCCTTTTCTAAGCAGAACTATGGTTTTTACCCATGTGTTGTTCACCCATTGATCCAGCACTTTTACTGGAAATTCTGGCGACAAAAAAGGCTGAATGTACACAAAGCCAAGTTTTCGGGTGTATTCTTCCACGCAGGAATTTCCTATCAGGTTTTCCCTCGACGATGTGGTGTACATGCTTCTGATTCTTCGGTTTTTTTCTCGTTCAAACCGTTCTGCATTGTAGTAGTCTGTAGTCGACGAATGTTTGAAATCGTTCGCTTCCCTGTTGCTTCTGCAACCAAAAAAGCCAAGAGCCGAGAAACAAAGTGCGACAGCTAAGAAACGCATCAAGGATGTTTAAGAATAATTTTGTGGGTAAAATCCTTGCCACCTGTAAATTGAAAAGCAGCTTGCTCGAACCCCGGTTTTTTGAAAACAACTTTTGGATTGTTTGAAAAGCCAAATGCTTCTTTCGGCATAAAGATACCAAAAGTCATTTTGCCGTTGTCGTCCTCATCATGCAAAACAGCTATGGCGTATTTTTTATTAGGCTCCACTTGAAATTCTACTTTCGTTGTTGGAGCTTGTGGTTTCACTTTGGCGTATGTAAGTGCTTTTTTTTCATCATCTGGGAAGCCACTACTTTGGTCAAAAACCGTAACCAACAAATGTCCTTTGGTATTTTTGAGTCCTGTTATTTCAACGGTCATGAGGGTTGGCGCAAGGCTGTCTTCCCTGACTTTGAGAAAGGAAAAGCAACAAATTAGAGTGAAAAGGGTTAATTTTACCATGTGATATATTTCGCTAAGCGGCCACAAATATCCAATTTAGATGGAACACCTCAAAGAACTGATATATAAGATAGCCGACGATCAGCTGATAGTTGGGCATCGAAATGCCGAATGGACGGGCATAGGTCCCTTGCTTGAAGAAGATATTGCTTTCGCTTCCATGGCTCAAGATAAGGTTGGGCAAAGCCATCAATTGTTTACCCTGCTGCATCAGTTGGGCGAAAGTGAGCCCGACACCTTGGCTTTTATGCGCAATGCCAATCAGTTTCACTGTTGCCATTTAGTGGAGTTGCCCATAGGCGAATATGATTTTAGTTTAATTCGACATTTTTTATTCGATTACGCCGAAGCGGTGCGTTTCAAATACTTAAAAAGCAGTAGCTATAAACCACTGGCGCAATTGGCCACCAAACTCGAAGGCGAAATCAGATACCATATTATTCATGCCAATGCATGGATAAAAAAGCTGGGAAATAGCAATGCTTTAGAGCGCATGCAACACGCACTTGATTTTTCCTTTCCGTTTGCCCTTGGTATTTTCGAACCCTCCCCTTTTGAGCAACAATTGCTAGACGAAAAGATAGCCGTAGCAGAATCAACCCTCCGTGATGAATGGATAAAAGATATTGCTGGATTATTGGCTAAAACTCAACTTGAACTTCCCGAAATCATGCTTTCTACCCCTCAGTTTGGTGGAAGGGTTGGTGTTCATACAGCTCATCTTCAACCACTTCTCGACGAAATGTCGGAAGTATTTCGGGTAGACCCCGCAGCCGAATGGTAAAAATTGACGATTCAAAGACGCCCGAAGTGCAAAGAATTTGGGAAGCGCTCGAGGATGTTAAAGATCCTGAAATACCGGTGCTCTCGCTGGTCGATTTAGGCGTTATCACAAAAGTCACTGTAGACGGAAACCAGGCCTCAGTGAACATGACACCCACATTTTCTGGCTGCCCAGCCATGGATACCATGAAACAAATGGTGTACGACCGTCTAACAGATCTTGGATTTGAAAAACCTGAGGTAAATATCACCTTCGACAGACCCTGGCATAGCAATTTGATCTCAGAAAAAGGGAAAGTTGCCTTAAAAAAGTTTGGATTGGCACCACCACCAATCACACATGGTTTGGTAGACCTCGATATTTTAGAGCATGTGGTTTGTCCGTTTTGTGGTAGTGATAATACAGAAATGAAAAGTCCGTTTGGGCCAACTCTCTGCCGTTCCTTACACTATTGCGACAACTGCAAACAAGCTTTTGAGCAGTTTAAACCCTTGTAATCAAATTGCGGCTTTCCTATATCCATGTGATTAAATCACCCAAATCAACTGCGTTTGTTTAATTGATAATGTACTTATTTGCGCACTCGCTTCACCACAAATATGAAATTTCTTCGCTTTGCCTTTTTTGCTCCCCTGTTTTTATTTGTCTGTAGACTTGCTGCCCAACAGCCAATGGATGTGATTATAAATGAGATTTATAATGATGCAAGTCAGAACCTTGAATGGACTGAAATATTGGTTGTAAAAGACGGCATCAGCTTAATTGGAGTTAGTTTTGGTGACAACAACGGATCTACGAACAGTTGGCAAACTAAAATCAGGTTTAAAAACAATCTTCTTTGGCAAAGATTAAGGGCTGGAACGTATATCGTTATAAACCACGCCAGCTCAACTGCAACCTGTAATTCTCAACCTGAAGATACAGACAGATCTGACGGTTTTATTCGGGTGTGTTCTAAGAATACAACCTATTTTAGCGGTGGATCTTCCTCCACACTCAGCATAGCCGGTAGCGGCGATTTTTTGCACCTTGTTGATCGAACCGGGGAACATCTACATGGTTTAGGTTTCGATGAAAATCCAGGAGGCAGCGTAGAAGGAGGAACTTGCCAGAATGTAAGCCTAAGCTGGAGGGACACTACGACAGATGTTTCAAATCTCAGACCATGTGATTTTTATAATTTTTATCGATTCAATTGCCCAACTTCGCAAAGCCTGGCCAATTTGTCTGGAAATTTCCCTGCTGACTACAACTCAAAAATGAATGCCGATTCCATCAATCCAAGAATAGGTTTTTTGATTTCTCCCACACCTGGCCAGGGAAATAGTTTTCAAAATCAAACTTTGATTGCCAGCTGGCGAGAACCGCAAATCGATTCTCAAGTTGTATGTGCCCGCACCAACAATCAAGGAACAACTTTCTCTTGGCAGATGGCGCTTGACGTGAATCCTCTCGACAATACAACAGGCTATCTGGTGTTGAAAACTGTAGGGAGCGTGTTATTTCCTGATCCGGTTGATGGAAGATTATATGCCGTGGGCGATACCTTAAGAGCTGGTGGCGTAAAAGCAGTGGTGTTGGCTATCAAAAATAATTCGTTTGATACCTCACAGCTAGACCAAGCCAATACCGGAGGCGCTTTGCCAATTTATTACAGGGTGTATGCTTTTCGGTACACCAACACGCCGGGCATCAGTTCATTCGACAGAGGACGGGCTTACAATACTTCTCGCTTTGTGCGCATTGCCCCTGGAAATCTCCTTCCGCCTACTGTTTCCCGCATCACCGATATTTGTGCTGCAGGCCCGGTTACATTAAGGGCATTGCCCAATGTAATTGGCACTGTCTATGAATGGAGGCCGCAAAGCCGAATTTCATTTCCAGTGCCCGGTATAAATGGCTTTGAGTATACATTTCCTGCGCTGCCTTCACAAGATTCTGTTTTTGTTAATTACCGTTCTTCTGCTTTGGGTTGTATATCGGGCGTCACCAAGTTCATCATCGATCCTCCTCCTGTTTTCTCTGCTTCAACACTTAGTGCACCAAGCCTTATTTGCCCGGGCGATACCTTCGAAATATCTGTGAATGGGCCTCGGACTTCTGTCTATTTATGGGAAATTCCAGCTGTTTTTTCGACACTTAATCCTGTAGTCGACACCACCACACGCATTAGGCTTGTTGCTCGAAGTAGCACAACAGATAGTACAAGGTTTGCTGTTCGGCAGCAAACAGGCCAATGTCTAGGAATCCGCATTACTTCCAATTTTCTGCTCAGACAAAAGCCTGCCATCTCCATTACAGGGAATACTTTGCTAAAATATGGCGATGGAACCACGCTTGTTATAACTACAGATGGCTTGGCTTCCTGGCTTAATGCTAATGGTAGTTTGCTGGCCAATTCAAACACATTGCTGTTGAATGCACTTGGCGAAACAACAACCTTTATAGGCAAAACTGAAATTGTGGGGTCTACAGGTTGTGTTAATACATTGTCACAAACTGTTACTGTGCTTCCCCGACCAGATATTTTAATTCCAAACGTGATAACCCCAGGGTTAAAAGATGGGAAAAATGATGTGTTCATTGTGAAAGGAGCCACTTTCAAAAATCTGTTAATTTTTAACCGTTGGGGCAAAAAGGTTTTTGAAGCCGACACATATCAAAACGATTGGGCAGGCGAAGAGGAGGGAACCTATTTTTATGAGGCCTTACTCGACGATGGTTTTGTTGCCGAAAAGCAAAAAGGAATTATTCAGGTTTTGAGGTAAACGGGCTAAAGCGATTGATGCTTCATTTTGGTATAACCTTGCAGATTTATTCTGATAGTTCCATCCATCTGAACATTTTTTCGTCCAACTCAGCTTCTATTTGTTGAAGGTCGTTGGCCATATTAGCCAAGTCTACGTGACCAAGCGTACCTGTGCTCATACTCTCAACAAGTTCCTGTTTTCTGCTTTCCAGCGTTTCCAATCGCATTTCTACCACTTCCAGCTCCTTTTGTTCTTTGAAGCTGAGTTTTTTCTTTTCTTTAGATGGGGCATTATTTTCTGTTTGTTTGGCTGGAGCAGATTTAACGTTTGCATTTGCTTTTTCCAGTTCCTTTTGTTCGTCTTTCCACAGTTTGTAATCGGTGTAGTTGCCCGGAAAATCCCGAATTTCTCCATTGCCTTCAAATACAAACACATGTTCGACCAGCTTATCCATAAAATATCTGTCGTGGCTCACCAAAAGCAAACTGCCTTTGAATGATTCTAAAAACTCTTCCAACACATTGAGAGTTCCTAGATCCAAGTCGTTGGTGGGTTCGTCAAGTATCAGGAAATTGGGGTTTTTGATCAGGATTTTTAGCAATTGAAGCCGTTTCCTTTCACCGCCACTTAGTTTGTTTACTTGCTTGTATTGTTCGGCAGGAGGAAAGTTGAAACGGGTTAGAAATTGACTTGGCGAAATTTTGCTTCCATCTGCCATTTCAAAGGTTTCTGCTATTTCATTCACCACGTCAATGATTCGCATTTCACCTTCATTGTTTTGTAAAAAATCTTCCTGTTTGTAGTAGCCAACAACGCAGTTATCTCCTCTTGCCACTTCGCCTTTGTCCGGCATCAGTTCGCCTGCCAGCATTTTCAGCAGGGTGGTCTTGCCAATGCCATTCGGACCAATGATGCCTGCTTTTTCTCCCTTCTGAAAATAGTGGTGAAAATCTTTCACCAGACATTCATCGCCAAGAGATTTGCCAACCCTTCGGGCTTCCACAATCTTGCCTCCTTGAAAGCGGTCTTTAACGCTAAGTTTAATTTGCTCCTGAATTTTGGGGCCAATTGTTTTGCCTTTCAAATCCTCAAAAGCATCTACACGGTATTTGGCTTTTGTTCCTCTTGCTTTTGGTTGTCGCCTTATCCATTCCAGTTCTTTTCTGAAAAGGTTCCTTGCTTTTTCTGCTACTACTTGCTCTACTTCCTGCCGCTCAGCTTTCTTTTCTAAAAACCAGGCATAGTTTCCTTGGTATTTATGCAAACGACCTTGGTCTAATTCAACAATCTGATTTACCACAGCGTCGAGAAAATATCGGTCGTGGGTAACCAACAACAGCGTAGAGAACTTCGTTGAAATTAAGCGCTGCAACCATTCAACAGTGTCGATATCAAGGTGGTTAGTAGGTTCATCGAGAATGAGTAAGTCTGGTTCTTCTGCCAGAATTTTGGCCAGGGCTACTCGCTTTCGTTGTCCGCCAGAAAGTTGGTTCACTTGCCTGTCCAAAAACTCCCCGATGCCCAGTCGTGAAATGATTTCTTTCACCTGTTGTTCATAAGTCCAGGCATCTTGCCGGGTCATTTCGGCGGTTAGTTCATCCAGTTCCAGTAGATATGCGTTGGAAGTATTTGGGTGATTGATGAGCAATTCATACTTTTTAATGAGGGAAGTGAGCTTGTGCCCATTGTCGAATACATTTTCGAAAACTGTGGCCTGCTCATTTAATGGTGGATTTTGACCTAAAAAACCTACCCGAACTCCTTTTCTTATCGAAACCAATCCTTTGTCGGAAAGCAGATTCCCACCCAGAATGTTGAGTAGCGTTGTTTTGCCTGCACCATTCACACCGATCAGGCCTACACGGTCGCCAACATTTAGCCCAAAATTGATGCCTTCAAATAGGTTACGGTCTCCAATAGCTTTGGAAATATTTTCTGCAGAAAGTAGGTTCATGCCTGAGGCGAAATAGGTGGAATTTGTGGGCTGGGTTCAGCGGTTGAAACAATGGAATCGGTTGGTTTTTTATACGACATCAAACCGAGGGTCATCATAATTGCCATCACTACAATAACCTGAATCACCAACGAATTATTCACAATTTCAATGTTATTCGTTGGTTCTATGGATAGAAAAAGTAAAATGGTAATTAGTCCACGAGGAGCCAATGTTAACATAGGAATCATGGGAATACGCATGATCCACAATTGAATAGTGCGCAAAAACAAGATAAAAGCCACAATACCAAGGGTCCAGATCATGGTTTTGATGTTGAGCAAATCCCGTATGTTTAATAAAAACCCGAATAAGAGAAAGAAAAGGGAACGAATGAGAAATGAACCTTCGGCAAGTATTTCTTTTAATCTTTTGACCTCTTTTTCGAGAGAGGCAGGGTTGAGCCAATGCATGAATCGCAAGTGAGCCATTTCGTCGAGGTTGCCAAGAAACAAGCCAAGTATCATCACAAAAACTAAAGAAGGCAGATGAAATTCTTTGGCAACAGCGTAAATGAGGATGACCAGCATGAGAATAGGCATGAACTTCACATGTTTTTCAATGCGGCCAATGAGCAGCGAAAGCACAACAGTTGCTACAAAAGATATAGCAATCATCAAGGTGATGTCCATGGTAAATTCAAAGGTGGCTTCACCATCAATTACTTTGTTTATCGTAAAAAAGTTGAAAATAATCACACCGAAAATATCGCTTAAGCTCGATTCGTAGGTCACAAATTCCAAATCTTTTTTGGGCAAGTTGCTTGCACTTGGAATGGCGATGGCACTGCTGATAACGCCTAAAGGAATGGCGTTGATAAGCGAAACCTGAAAGCTGTAGTTGAAGTAATAAGTGATAAATCCAGCAAAACCGAAAATAAAACCCAGTAATGGAAGTAAGGCCCCAAGTGATGATTTGATAAGCATGGGGAGCTTTTTTCGGTTCAATTCCAATTCAAGTGAACCTTCTAGCACAATGAGTATTAGTCCTATGGTGCCAAGAATAGGAAGCAGTGGCTCAAGGTTTGCAATGCGGTATCCAAGATTCCCGGATGCGTAATGAATTCCCCACCCAACTACAAGTAAAAGTATCACTGAAGGTACTTTTGTCCAAGCCGAAGTGATATCAAAAAAATAGGCCAGTAACACCAAAGCTGTTATGGTAATAATAATAGTGGTGGCCATCCTATTTTTTAGATTTGTTCAAAATAACAACAGTAAAACGGGTTTACAAAACGCATGACTCCGGTCAACAAAAAAGTCCTGCCGTTCAGCAGGACTTTTAAATTAGGAATTCAATTTCTTTTTATCGAACAATCTGAAGTTTATGAGTAGATAGACCAGCCTCTGTTTCAACCTTAACAATGTAAAGCCCAATTGGTACTTTTTCTTTCATTAAGTCGATTTTTACAGAAGTTGAACCAGCTAAATTGGCGGAATTTGTGAACAAAATTTTGCCGTTTAAATCGGTGATAGTTGCTTTTTTGATCGCATATCCGGCATTAATTTCTACAGAATTTAAAGCGGGATTTGGAAACACATTTACTGTTCTGTCTTTTGCGATTCCACCAGTCAGCTCAGTTGGCGATACAATTTTAAAATCGTCGATGTAAACATCATTTCCTCCACGGCATTCAAATTCAAATCGGAATTGAAGGTTTGTTCTGTTGCCTGCACTTGCTATGGATGTGATGTCTACAATTTCTTCTCTCCAATGAGAGACTTCCGGCAAAAACAAACCTGTTAAGAAAGTTCCTGCCGGTACCGTGTTCAGCAAACGACTCGCATCATTCGCCACTCTGACGTAAATAGGAGCGAGTTGCCATGATCTTCCACAGTTTGCAGAAAAGTATAGCCTAAGTACATCATTATTCCCTGCAGATTTAGGAGCATAAGCTACTTTGAAAGACAAGCGAAGATTTCGGTCAGTTCTGTCGAGATAGTAAATTGGGCTGATGAGATCTGATTTTTTACCTGGAGTAGTTACAATGGAATTGCGCATGTACATGGAATAGAATCCTGAAACAGAAGCTCCATCATAGCGCTGCCATCCAGGGGCCGCCCCATTATCGTTTAAAGACCAATTTTTTTCAAAATTCGTTGGGTGATTGAAAGCAGATTCGAACTCAAAATCCTGGTTTGAAACTACAGATTCACCATTCGCAGGGTCGATTACAGTAACAGCATTATTGATCGCAGCAGAATCAGAGCCAGCCAAATTAGTAACTTTTAACTTTGCAGGGAAACGTCCGCTGTTGGCATAAACAACAGTTGGGTTTTCATTTGTGGAAGTTGATGGGGTGCCGCCTTCAAAAGTCCAAAGATATTGCGTGTTATTGTCAATTATTGTATTTGAAATTGTACTTCGGAAATTGACGTTACCTCCCGCACAAGTTCTGTTTTGTAAGGCAGCGATGGCCACAGTCGGTACACATGGAGCTTGTGTTTCTATATTAGTTCCAGTAAGCAATAAATTGGCATTAGTGGAGAGATTTCTTCTTTGGGCAGTGTTGCTAGCCAATACTGCTCGCATTCTCAATTTTTGGCCTTCAGTAAACATCCTGGCACAGTTGCTGTAATCCATGTAGTTTTGAACGTTGTCGAGCGAGCCGCAGGTAATTTGGTTTAGATTGCAACCACCGTTTGCTACGCCAATGGTATTGGGAGTGTCAGTTACAAAGTCGTCATCGTTGCAATTAGCTGGAACGCCAGGATTGTTGGTTCTACCCCAGGTGTGATATAAATTGGCCCAATGTCCTATTTCGTGCGTTAATGTTCTTGCTGAAAAATTTCCGCCGCCGCTTGCGCCAATGCTGCCAAACTGATCCGACCTGCAAACAATGCCATCTAATGCAAGGCCTACCGTACCGGGAATGTAAGCATAAGCTCCCGCACCGCTTTCAATGGTACGCACTACCCAAACATTCAGGTATCTGTTTGCAGGCCAGCGAACAAGGCTTTTCACGTTGTCGCCAGCATTGGTAGTAAGTTCTGAAGTTGTTCTGGTAATGCCATCGGTACAATTTCCAGTGGGGTCTTTGCCCGCTAAACGAAAACGAACCCTCGAATTTCCAAAAATCGGCCTGAAGTTAGCTGTGATCATGTTAGTATCGCTGCTGAAGCGCCCAAAATCTTCATTGATTATTCTGATGGCATCAAGTACCTGTGCTCTGGAAACATTTGGTTGCCCAGCAGCATTTTGAATAATGTGAATTACAATTGGAATGGTGATAATGGTGTCATTCTTCGCCTGATTATTGATGAAATTGGCGGTAAATTTTTCAAGCTCCTCAATGTTTTTCTGGTAGTCTGGATTGTTGAGTTTAGCACTTTCGTTAAAATGGTTGAATCCACATTGGCTGTGGAATGGGTGATTGTTTTGCGCAAAAGCAGGCAATGCAAGGCCTGCCAGGGCAACAAGTGTTAAGAAAAAGTTGCTTTTCATATTGAATCTGGTGAGTGGGTACAAATTTACAAAATTTTGTAAATTATTTCAAGCCCCAAATCATATTTGGGAAGTGTTGCGTTCTTCAGTTTTTGCTTGCTCCCAATAAACATTCATTTCTTCTAAACTCATATTGCCCAAATGCTTGCCATCTGCTTTTGAAGCTGATTCCAGGAAGTTGAATCTTCGAATGAATTTGTGGTTAGTTCTTTCCAAGGCCTGATCTGGATTTACGCCTATAAACCGGGCATAATTTACCAGTGCAAATAGCACATCACCAAATTCATCTTCAACCTTTGAAGCGTCAATGTTGGGGTCATTTATTTCTGTAGAAAGTTCGCTTAACTCTTCTTCTACTTTTTCCCAAACCTGTTTTTTTTCTTCCCAGTCAAAACCAACCGACCTGGCCTTTTCCTGGATTCTCATGGCTTTCACCAAAGAAGGCAAGGAGCGAGGCACGCCAGCCAAAACACCTTGATTATCCTTTTCCTTTAACTTTAACTGCTCCCAATTGGCTTTCACCTCGGCTTCGGTTTCTGCCTTTACATCACCATAAATATGTGGATGCCTATGCACCAGTTTGGCGCAAAGCGAATGAATAACTGAACTTATGTCGAATAGTTGAGTCTCGCTTCCAATCCTGGCATAAAACACAATATGAAGTAAAATGTCGCCAAGCTCTTTTTCAATTTCTTTGTTGTTTCCGGCCAAAATAGCATCACCCAATTCATGAATTTCTTCAATTGATAAGTGGCGCAGGCTTTCAAAAGTTTGCTTTTTGTCCCAGGGGCATTGTTCTCGCAGCTCATCCATAATGGTAAGCAGCCTGTCGAACGCTTCCAACTTGGTTTTTCTATTTGGGTCCTGGCTGTTGAATTTTATCATCGAAGGCTGTTTAAAAAAGTATTGTAGCTGTTGTCATAAATGCGTTTGCTGCTCCAGGTTACTCCTTCCCGAACCACTTTGGCAGGTATGCCTGCACCGATGCAACCAGCAGGAAATGGCTTGCTGATTAAACTCCGGATACCGATGATGGCATTTGCGCCTATGTCTGCTCCTCCCAATACCTGCGAATATGCCCCGAGCCAAACATTGTTGCCAATAGTTACATTTTTGGCATAGTTGATTCTTTTGCCAGTTGCTGCCTCAAAAATAGAATGGGAATCTCCATTTCGAATATCTACATCGAATGAAAACATGCAGTCTTCACCAATCATAATACTGCGATTTGGTTCTGTAACAGCCACATGTCCATGTCGTTGCATGGTGGTTCTGTCGCCAAATTTTATGGTGCAACCTTCATCTTCAAACCAGATGAGCGACTCAGTAAGCACTACGTCTTTACCTATATGAAGGGTGTGTTTGTTGCCCAGCATCACAATATTGCAATTTTTTACTGAAGCCCCCGGCTCAATAATGATCACATTGTTGTTTCCTTTTATGTCGAAAACATTGTCGCAAACCATGGCACGCAGTGTAGTAATCCGGTTTTCTCTACCCTGCAAAATGGTCTTATTCCCTCGCCAATGGAATCTGAATTTGTAGAGCAAATTCATGAGCCAGGTAGTGTTTTTTAAACTGTTGCTAAGGCTTCCCATATTTATTTGGCTTAAAATCCGGTGGCTTTTTTTATTCGGCTTAGGGTGGCTTCGGCAATCGGTTTTGCTTTCAATGCACCAGCTTTTAAAATATCATCCAACTTTTTCGGGTTTGCCATCAGCTGATGAAACAGCAATCGCTCCTGTTGAAATTTGGAGGTGATGAGTTCATATAAGGATTGTTTAGCAGTTCCATACCCATAGTTGCCTTGCAGGTAATTGTTGCGCATTTCGGCAGTTTGCCCCTCATCGGCCAATAAGGTAAATAATTTATAGACAGTACAAGTGTCGGGGTCTTTGGGTTCTTCGAGTGGCGTACTGTCTGTTTTTATCGACATGATGGTTTTCCTCAAAGGCTTTTCCTCTTGAAAAATATCGATGGTATTGTTGTACGACTTGCTCATTTTTTGGCCATCCGTTCCTGGAATAATCATCACATTTTTGTCTACACTTGGCTCCGGCAGCACAAAAATATCTTGTTGGTAGATATGGTTAATCGAACTGGCAATATCACGGGCAATTTCCAGGTGTTGCACCTGATCTTTTCCTATAGGCACCACGTTGATGTTGTAGAGCAGAATGTCTGCTGCCATCAATACTGGATAATAAAATAAACCTGCGTTTACATCTGCAAGGCGATCCGACTTGTCCTTGAAACTATGGGCGTTGGCCAGCATAGGGTAGGGGGTAAAGCAACCCAAATACCATGTCAACTCAGTTACTTCCGGTCGGTGACTTTGGCAGAAAAGGGTGTGTTTATCAGTATCGAAACCAAAAGCCAACCAGCATGCCGCTACCGACAACGTGTTTTGCCTGCGAACTTCTGCGTCCTTGATGGTGGTGAGTGAATGAAAGTCAGCAATAAAATACATAAATTCTCCAGAAACATGCTGAGAAAATCGAATTGCAGGTTCTATAGCCCCCAGAATATTTCCGAGGTGAGGCTGGCCTGAACTTTGTATTCCGGTCAAATATCGGGTCATGTTTTAAAAATTGGTCGAAAATTGCAATCTGCCCGGCAAAATAGACTTTCTTGCACTATAAATCCGAATGATGAACATGAAGTGGTTTTTATGGCAATGCGTGCTCATGCTGGCCTTGTCTTTCAATTCCCGGGCTCAAATGCCTTATATTCAGTTTGATAAAACGGAATATGACTTCGGAAAAATTAGGGAAAAAGATGGAATTGCTACTTGCAGGTTTTCCTTTAAAAACGAAGGAAAAAGCCCGTTAATCATTACTCAGGTGCAGGCATCTTGTGGTTGCACTACCCCAAGTTGGTCAAAAGACTCGGTGCTGCCCGGGCAAAAAGGTTTCGTGGAAGCTGCTTACAATCCAGAGGGGCGGCCGGGGCCATTTTTAAAAACGCTCACCATTTTTTCTAACGCTACCATTTCCTCCGTTAATCTTATAATAAAAGGTGATGTACAGGCAGAAGTGCCGACAAGGGCAGACCAATTTCCCAGAAAGCTGGGGAACATTCGCTTGTTGAGCGAATACCTGCAAATGGGGTCCCTCAGCTCTCAGGGAGAGATGACTCAAAGTTTTGAAATTTACAATGATTCAAAGTCGGCAGTAAAACCAAAGTTCGATAGTTTACCAGCTTTTGTTAAAATTAATTTTGTGCCTTCAAAATTGAAAAAAGGCCAAAGCGGAAAAATGCTGGTCACGTTTTCAGCAAAAAATTATCAGCAATGGGGGCATGTTTCAATTCCGGTTTATTTGAAAACAAGACAAAAGGATGAAGCAAGAGAACTGCTTTTTCTGAATGCTTTGGTTGAGGATGAACCCCGGGATTTGCCAGTTCAAGAGCAAAACAAGCAGCCAATTGCAACGCTATCAGAAGAAAAGATGAATTTAGGTGTGTGGAAGGTAGATCAAATTGCCACAGGTAATCTGAGAATAAAAAATACGGGATTAAAGCCTTTATTACTGCACAAGTTCGAACCGAGCTGTGGTTGTATTCAGGTGGTGGAACTTAAAAAAACCATTGATCCAGAATCGCATGTAGATTTTCCTGTTTCGCTAAAAAGTATGGGCAAAAAGGGCAACCTCGAATACCAGATAACGCTGTACACCAACGACCCTGTGAAGCCAACCCAGACCAAAGAAATTGTGGTAAGATTTGAATGAATTTGCTTTAAAACACTTAAACACATGGTTTGAAGCAGGTTTAAAATTTTAGCAAGGCCAGAAGTTATTTCACAATATTCAAAAATCTCAAGCGTCTTTGTGCCGATTCGTTTTAGCTTTGCAAGCCAACAAACACCAACCAAAACACTGAATTAATGCAATATGGCTTTAAAAGTATTTTTAGGTATACCTTCAAGCATTCCCTTCTTGTTTGGTTGCTTTTTGTAGCCGCACATTCAAGTTTTGCCGCAAGTAAAAGCAACGATGAAGAGGTGTGGCCGGGAAAGACTCCGAGGAAGAAATTAGGCAATCGTCAAAAAGCTGTAAGTTTCTTCAATATCGATGTGTTTGCAGGGCCTGCATTAAACAACGCAAGTGGCGACTATTTGAAATTTCAGGAACAGTATTATCAAACAGGTCAGGATTATCTGATAGCTGGCGGAGAGTTTAAAAACTATTTTGGGTTTACCGGTGGATTGGCTTTCCGAATTGTGCCATTTTGGAAAAAAATGAATAAACTTTCAGAGCTGTCTGCTTATGCAGGAATTCAGTATTATCGCAGAGGTTTTATTCATGAATTTTCCATGGAAAACGTGGCCACCAGACCTGCCAGCGATTTTACAAGGTGGAAAGAAAGCTATTCATCAAACCATGTTTCTATTCCGATTATGTTCAGGTACGGAAGTAAATTTCATATAGAGGCTGGTATTGCACCTGAGATTTTTGTTGGTGGAAACATGCAACAAATCATAGAACGAAAGTCGTTTGGCACGGCTCCATTTGCTGGTGGTTTCGATGAAAAGGAGGTTTTAGATCATGAGCTTTCGGGCAAAACAATGAAACCACTCACACTGGGATTTAACGCTGGAATCGGATATAACTTTATACAAGAATTTGCTGTTAAGTTTTTGGTGAACTACAACACAGGCTACTTCAAACAAGAGCCAAATTTGAAACACATACAGGGATCTTTTCTACTAATCTACACATGGCATCAATAAAAAAAGCACTTTTATTTTTTCTGTTAGGCGGGTTATTTTTCATAGAAGGATGTAAAAAAGTAGACCTTGAGCTCGAGTCTACTGAATTAGGCATAGATCCTATTCAACACCCTGATGTTTTTGTGAAACTTCTGCAAACAAGAGGGCGTTATTATGATAAACCTATGCCTCAGGGTGGAGACACTTCATTTGGATTTTTACCTTTCGACTATCCTGATGTTATTGATTTTCAAAAAACAGTTGAAATTCCTATTTCATTTCGTATTCAAAACCTGAATAATTTATTCACAGTTGACTCTGTTTTTTTCTCCATCGATGGTTCGTTTGGCCATTGGGCAGTGCCTTTCACAAGATCTGCCAATGTGGTTACTTTCAGGGTTTTAATACCAAATACAATTAGAAACGGCGAATTTTGTCTTCAGTTTAAAGCCCTGATAAAAGCAGCTGGAAACAGGTTTTTTACTAAACCTGGAAAAGTTTGCTTCATAAATCCACCACCAGTTTTCTGTGGAGATACATTGTATGGTAGGGTAGTCGTTACCCCGATTCTTTCTATTAGAAAGATGATATTAAGCGACAAGAAAGGCCCGATTATTTTTAATTGGGGTAGCGGGACAAACGCAGATCGTTTCGACGTTAAATGGAACAACAAATTTGTTGTAAGCAGTGGAACTTTATTAGAACCAGGTCAAGTACCCAGATGTACATCAGATGGTTTTATAATTACAGGCTTTAGGCGAACGAAGGATTATGAATGGACGGAATACGACCCCAGCATATCAAGAGAAATCACCATTTTTTGCCATAAAGGCTGCGGCGATGGATCCACAGAGTGGAGATTCATAGCTAAATGTCCATGATAGTATTTCCAAAAACAAACACATGTCTAGAACAGAAATAGCCGAATTGGGTGAGTTTGGCCTAATAGACCGCATAAAATCGAACATCGTGCATTCAAATCCGAGCACGTGCGTGGGTATAGGCGATGATGCAGCAGTTATTATTCCAATAGAAGGCGAGCAAATGGTTTTAAGCACCGATATGCTCATAGAAGGTGTGCATTTTGATCTGTCATTTGCTCCGCTCTCGCACATTGGTTACAAAGCTGTAGTTGTCAATGTCTCTGATATTGCAGCCATGAATGCCGTGCCGACCCAGCTTGTTGTGAGCCTTGGGTTGAGCAATCGCTTTTCGGTGGAAGCTGTCGATGAATTGTATCAAGGAATTTCTAAAGCTTGCGAAAACTACCGTGTGGATTTGGTTGGAGGAGATACAACTGCTTCGCCTTCAGGCCTTGTGATTAGTATCTCTATCATAGGCTTTGCTAAACCCGATTCACTTGTGAAAAGGAATGGTGCCAAACCAGGTGATGTGATTTGTGTGTCAGGTGACTTGGGAGCGGCTTATATGGGTTTAAATCTCCTGAACAGAGAGAAAATTGCCTACAAGCAAAACCCCGAAATGCAACCGGATTTTAAGGAAGAACATGAATACCTGATTAGAAGGCAACTAATGCCCGAAGCAAGGACTGATTTGATTCATGAACTGAAAGAATTGAAGGTTGTTCCCCATGCCATGATCGATATTTCTGATGGGCTAGCCTCTGAAGCTTTGCATATATGCAAGCAATCGGGTGTGGGTATGTATATTTTTGAAGATAAGCTTCCCATAGAAAACGACACCAAACTTGCAGCCTCAGAATTCGGTATTTCGCCCACTACTGCTGCTCTGAATGGAGGCGAAGACTATGAACTGTTGTTTACAATAAGTGCTCAGGAATTTGAGAAAATCAGGCATTTGCCAGATGTTTTTCCGGTTGGAATAGTGAAAGAGCAAGAGCATGGAGTAAATCTGGTGACGCCTGATGGACAAAAAATCCCCATCCAAGCGCAGGGTTGGAAGCATTTTTAGTTTGAAACCTTATTGATTGCCTCAACAGGTAATACATCAAATAATCTATATTTGCCGCTGCCGAAAGGCACCATCGCATGAAATACAAACGCATACTGCTCAAGCTCAGTGGAGAAGCTTTACTTGGTACAAAAGGTTTTGGTATCGATTCTAAGATGCTCCAGCTTTATGCTGCTGAAATTAAAAAGGTAGCACAGCAAGGCGTGCAAGTAGCTATTGTAATAGGGGGAGGCAACATATTCAGAGGCCAGGACGCTCTTGAAGCCGGCATAGAAAGAGCCACCGGCGACTACATGGGCATGATGGCAACGCTAATCAACTCCATGGCGCTGCAAGGAGCTTTGGAAAATGAAGGCATGTTCACCCGGCTCATGTCGGCCATCAAAATTGAAGAGGTGTGTGAGCCCTTTATCAGACGAAGAGCCATCCGGCACATGGAAAAAGGGCGTGTAGTTATTTTTGGTGCAGGTATTGGACGTCCTTTTTTCACAACAGACTCAGCAGCTAGTTTAAGAGCCATTGAAATTGGAGCCGATGTGGTTTTGAAAGGCACAAAGGTGGATGGTATCTATTCTGCAGATCCCATGAAAAATCCGGATGCTACCCGATACAGCAGTATTTCATTCGACGAAGTGTATGCCAAAGGCCTCAATGTGATGGACATGACCGCCTTCACACTTTGCAAGGAAAACGATTTGCCCATCATCGTTTTTGATATCAATAAGCCCAACAACCTACTGAAATTGGTGAAGGGCGAAGAGGTGGGCACATTGGTAACCATGTAATTGCAATAAAGTCAAACCATAAATAAATGGAAGAGATTCAAATGTATCTGGATGAAGCTAAGGAGTTGATGGAAAAATCAATCAAACACCTTGGTCAGGAACTTGGAAAAATCAGGGCAGGAAAAGCCAGCCCAAATATGTTGGACGGTGTAGTGGTTGACTATTATGGTGTTCCAACACCAATCAATCAAGCAGCAACTGTAAATTCAACTGACGCTAGAACGTTGGTAATCAGGCCATTCGAAAGGAAAATTTTAGGTGATGTAGAAAGAGCCATTATAAACAGTGATTTAGGGCTTAATCCACAGAACGACGGCGAAATCATCAGAATTGTGATTCCTGCACTTACAGAAGAGCGGCGCCGTGATTTGATGAAACAAGTGAAGCAAGAAGTTGAAGCTGGAAAAGTATCGATCAGAAACATCAGAAAAGAAATCAACGAAGGCTTGCGAAAATTGCTCAAAGAAGGTGCCTCAGAAGATGACATAAAACGTGCTGAAGAAAAAGTGCAACAATTCACTGACACCTTTGTCCACAAAGCTGATGAGTCAACCTCCGCCAAAGAAAAGGAAATTATGACCATTTAAATGATGAAAAACTACCTTGTTTTCGGATATATTTGTCTTTTGATTTGTATGGGATGTATAGGCCGTAATCGTTGTGATTGCAACTATGACCCTGCTTTTACACAATTGAATTTAAGGATAGAAAATAGTGAAGGACAGAACTTGATAGTGGGTCCAAATAGAATCACGCAGTACAGCAACATGTCACTAAGCTATAAGGATAAATTGAGTAACCTTGTCTATAATATGGACTTTCAACCTGTAGATTTTGATACAAGCGGAATTTCGTTGTACCCACCAAGTGCCGCTTTTTATTATTTTAACATTGCTTTTAATCTTCCATCCGATACCATAGGTGTATATTTTAGAAGACAAGAAAACAGTTGCTGCGACAACAGAAGTATTTTCAGAGTCGATATCAATGGCGTGGAAACAAAACCGGATAACAAAGGGTTTTACGTGATTAAAAAGTAAATTATTTTGACTGAAGAATTACTTCAACATATTGAAAAAGAGCTCGATAAATTGCCTTATGGCAATAAGCCTGCTTCTCTATACGACCCCATTCGTTATATAATTTCATTAGGAGGAAAGCGACTGAGGCCCATTTTACTGGTTTTGAGTGGGCGCATTTTTTCGGACGATGAAGATAATAATCTGCACAATCTCGGTGCTGTAGCAGAAGTTTTTCACAATTTTTCCCTCATGCACGACGACATCATGGACAACGCCCCACTACGCAGAGGCAAAGCTACTGTTCATGAAAAGTGGAATGCAAATACAGCCATCCTGTCTGGCGACGTGATGTTGGTGCTGGCTTATCAACTACTTGCAAAGCTTCCTCAAGATAAATTGCCATTTTGTTTGGAAGCCTTCAATCAGGTGGCAAGAGAAGTATGTGAAGGCCAGCAACTTGACATGGAGTTTGAACAACTCAAAACAGTTTCCATTGACGATTACCTGGATATGATCAGGTTGAAAACAGCTGTGCTCTTAGGTTTTTGTTGTAAGACTGGCGCTTATCTGGGCGGTGCAAATTCCGAGGATACTAAGCAACTTTATCAGTTTGGGGAGCAAATTGGTGTTGGCTTTCAATTGATGGACGACTACCTTGATGTGTTTGGCGATTCAGCTAAAGTTGGCAAAAGGGTAGGAGGCGATATCGTTTCAAACAAGAAGACATATTTGCTTATTCAAGCACTTCATTTGGCAGAAGGCGATGATTTACAGCAACTTAATTTTTGGTTGACAGTGAATGATGAACACAAATTTGACGAGAAAATAAAGTTTGTAACTGCGCTTTATCAAAAGTTAGGAGTCGATGTTGCTATCAGACAATTAGCCGACAGCTATTTCAACGCTGCTTTTCAGTGCCTTCATACACTTTCAGTAAAAAACGAGGCTATAGATACGTTGAGTCAGTTTGCCCGGCTACTGATGATGCGGGATAAATAATGAGTGCTCTGGTTAAGCTACTTTTAGCTTACTGTCAGGCATAGCTTTTACACCAACCAAGTCCAGTTTTTCTTTCACGTAATCCAAGTCAATATTGAGGTATGGTGAAGTTTTTTCAGTAGGAATTTCGAACATGGCGTCTATCATTACTGATTCACAAATAGAACGCAAACCTCTGGCTCCTAGTTTGAATTGCATAGACCGTTCCACAATATATTCGAGTGCCTCTTCTGAAAAACTGAGTGACACATTTTCCATTTTAAACAACTTTTGATATTGCTTGACGATGGCATTTCTTGGTTCAGTCAGGATTTGTTTGAGCGCATCTTTGTCCAATGGATCAAGGTGTGCTACAACAGGCAAGCGCCCAATTAATTCAGGTATAAGGCCAAACGATTTTAGATCTTGAGCATTGACAAAACGAAGCATATTGCCGTCTTTCACATCAATTTCTTCTTCTTCAGAAGAATTGAAACCAATTCTTCTGGCGTTCAATCTGCTGCCGATCATTCTCTGAATGCCGTCGAATGCACCTCCGCAGATGAACAAAATATTTTCGGTATTCAGACTAATCATTTTTTGTTCTGGATGCTTTCTTCCTCCATTTGGGGGAACATTGACAATTGTGCCTTCCAATAACTTCAACAAGGCCTGCTGAACACCTTCGCCGCTTACATCTCTGGTAATGGATGGATTGTCGCCTTTTCGTGCAATTTTGTCTACTTCGTCTATGTAAACAATACCCATTTCTGCTGCAGCAACATTGTAATCTGCCGCCTGCAATAGTCTTGTAAGAATGGTTTCAACGTCTTCACCCACATAGCCTGCTTCTGTAATCACCGTTGCATCGGCAATGCAAAAAGGTACTTGTAGCTTTTTAGCGAGCGTTTTGGCCAGATATGTTTTGCCAGTTCCTGTTTCGCCTACCAAAACAATGTTGCTTTTTTCAATGGTTACATCGTCTGAAGATGGTCCTTGAGAAATGCGCTTGTAATGATTGTAAACGGCAACTGATAATACTTTTTTGGCATTTTCCTGCCCAATCACATATTGGTCAAGGTGCTTTTTCAGCTCCTTGGGTGGTATAAGGCTAAATCCTTTGGTGGGTTTGGAGTCGTGCTTTATCGATTTCTCTTCTTCATCCAGAATTTCATTTGCCTTTTTTATGCAAAAATTGCAAATATGAACCTCCGGACCGGAAACAAGTAACAAAACCTCCTTTTTAGGCCTTCCACAAAATGTACATGAGATTGACTTCGCCATAGATTGTTGTTTATCTGGTCAGTACTTCGTCGATCAAACCGTATTCTTTTGCTTCTTCAGCCTTCATCCAGTAATCCCGGTCCGAATCTTTTTCAATTTTGTCAATTGGTTGTCCGGAATGATGAGAGATTATCTCATATAGTTCTTTTTTCAATATCAGAATTTGCTTGGCAGTAATTTCAATATCAGATGATTGGCCTTGAGCCCCTCCTGAAGGTTGGTGAATCATAATTCTGGCATGGGGCAAAGCTGATCGCTTGCCTTTGGCTCCACCACACAACAATACCGCTCCCATAGATGCTGCTAAACTTGTGCAAATGGTATTAACTTCAGGTCGAACATATTGCATCGTATCATAAATGCCTAATCCGGCATACACCGATCCACCTGGGCTATTGATGTACAACAACACATCTTTTTTGGCATCAACCGATTCCAGAAAAAGCAATTGTGCAACCACGATATTGGAAACATTGTCATCAACGCCCATGCCTAAGAAAATGATGCGGTCTGCCATAAGTCTGGAAAACACATCAATCTCTCTAAAATTAGTTGGACGTTCTTCAATAATTGCCCTGGTCATATTTTCAACTGCATGTACACCGCCGGCCGAAACCTGCATGTATTTATCCACACCTAAGCCATTTAGCCCTGTATGTTGAACAGCGTATTTTCTAAATTCTTTTCCGAAGTCCATATTTAGTTTAATTCTTGTTTAACCAATTCTTCAAATTCCTCAATGCTTACCACTTTAGTATCCAGTTTACAAAACTGACGGAAATGTGCTGTTACTATTTCATCAACTGCTTTGGTGATCATAGCGTTCACATTTTTTCCTTTTTCTGCATTCAGGTAGTTTTTGATAAACCCTTGCAGCACATCATCGGACAATGAACCAAGGCCATAATTGCTGTATTCTTTCAGCAAATGTTTTCGGGTAGTTTCTTCGAGCGCTGCATCATCCACTTTCCAATCGTTGGCTTTAAACAGCGAATCGGTTATGAGGCTCCATCTGGTGTCTTCCAAATAATAAGTAAACGATCGGTCGAGATCTGCCTGACTTGGTTCACCTTCAATCCGCAAGTTAAATTGTTTTCTAAGCAGCTCTTCAGAAAGCTCCATTTGGGTGTTTTTGAGTAAATAATTTCTCAATGAAACCTGAAAAAACTGAGCTGACTCTGTATTATAAACATCAGAAAACATTTCGTTCACCTTTTCTAAAAAAGCTTCTTCAGTCGTCACTGAATCTTTGCCAAGCAACTTGTCAAAAAGCTCCTGGTCGAGTGGTGCAAGTTCTGTTCTTGAAATGCTTTCTAATGTAAACCCAAAATCACCTTTTAGTTCCGAAGCTTTTTCTGCAGAAAGACCGGTGATAATTTTTAAATCGTTTGCCTCAAAAGCAGACTGAATGTCGAACGGTTTCGACGTTTTCCCTATTTCCAGACCTATAAGTACCTTCTGAGATGCACCCAAAGCTTTTTTGATTGGAATGGCTACTTTCAGGGCATCTGATCCTTCTTGAACGAGCGCACCGAATACTGTATCGCCTTCTTCGGCAACGGTAGCATCTACAGGTTTGCCCATCTGCCTTCTTTGATCTTTGATGTATTTATCAACCTTATCTTGATTCACTTTAATTTCTGGCCATGTTATGGTTACAGAAGCTGCATCAGGTACTTGCACGCTTGGCTTAAGTGCCAAATCAAACTTGTAGTTAAATTCTTCTTGGTTAAGCCAATTGTCGTCTTGCGAGGCCGGATGCGTGTTGAGCAACAATTGTCCCAATACATCAATTTCGTTGTCACGCAGGTATTTTTCTACTTCACCAAAAACAACGTCATTGATGACATCAGCCTTGATGCCTTTGCCATACATTTTTTCGATTACAGATGGAGGAACTTTGCCAGGTCTGAATCCTTTTAAACTGGCTTTTTGGCAATATTCCTTAATTTTTTTCTTGAAGCTGTCCTGAAAGTCGGTAACAGTAACATCAACTGATAATAAGGCAGCGGCCTGGTTGGTTTTATCGAACGCAATTTGCACAATCCGAGCGGGGTAATTTTTTGTAAAATGTTATAAATGAGCAACAAAAAAAGGCTGCTTAAACCTACTTTGACTTTGTTAGTTGATAGAGATCAAAAAACAGGCCCGGAAATTTAAACAGCCAATTTGACTCATTTGTGCGGATGAAGGGACTCGAACCCCCACGCCTTGCGGCGCCAGATCCTAAGTCTGGTGCGGCTACCAATTACGCCACATCCGCAGAAAAAGGAGTGTAAAAGTACCTCCTTTTCCTGTACATCCAAATATTTGTTGAAAAATCAGTAACTAAATATTTCCGAACCTAAAATACCACCTGAAGTTTGCCAGCTAAGTTTCCAGCCGTAAGCACATGTGGTTTGTGTAGGATTGCCTTCCTGATTTACTCCAAATGCAATGGTTACCAGGTTGTTATTCGATCGGTGGTCGATTGTTCCCGCCACAGGGCGCCAAACCTGGCAATAGGTATTCGATAACAATGGGCTTTGATATGAATTTGTAAATACGTGGCCATATCTGCTTACACCCCATGTGTCGGTATTTGCCTGGCCATCAATAGTTGTGTCGCCTATGGCTTTGAAGGCAGTATGTGGCGATGTTCCTACCCTGTAGCGTTTCCACTGGGTGAGCCGGGCGATGGAGAAAGTAGTTTGAGCTCCTCCATCGAAGGTAGCAGTTAAATTTGTGCCTCTTTCTCTGTAAAGTAACGAATCTGAGTATGTCAAAAAGCCTATCCAATTGGTGCCTCGCACGTTGGTCAAATGTTTCATGCCGTTGATGGTTAAAGACTTGTTGTCTCTCAATGTTGTAACCTTGTAGTTTTGGTAAGTGATTTCAATCACAGCACCTGCACTTCTCCAATTGCTACCCTGCACTAGTTCGAATTTAATACTGCCTGCTCTTGTTCGGCTTGGCGAACCACAAGGGTTTATACCATCAAAATTTAGGGTGATTATTCTGGCACTTCGCTGCGATGCATCGATGGTGCAGCCACAAACCGGATTAGAAATTGAATCTGTTTGTGCAATTCTACCGCCATTTAGTTCTGGAAAATTTTCCAAAGCAGTCTGAATATCTGAATTTGAATCATCGCTTTCATTTTTCAGATTTTGGGTGTCGTCTGTTTGTTGAACAGTTTGTGGGTCGGCCACATTCGCATCTTCTTTTTCTTTTTTACAAGCCATCAAGGAAATTACAAGCAAGCAAACTACAAGAATGTTTTTCATAAGTCTGGAGATTAAAAAATGATAAACAAAAGTATTGATTGATTATTGTGATTGCAAATGCCCATGCTTTTGATAATGTATGATATTGAACTGAATTTCAGGTAAATACTTGACTATGCATGCCTTATTCTCCACTCTTGAGGATAATAATTATTGAACCTGTTTCCCAAATTTTTCATCCAACCCAGGCAGTGGCCTTGGTGTTTAACTATCAAAATTCCCTTGGGTGCATTTGGCAAATCGAAAGTTTGTTTTCGTAGGTAATTTTGCGCTTGCTCCAGATCTAATTCTATAGCAGCGAAATTGGCAAAAGTATGAAGTTGGCTTAGCGCTAGGTCTTGTTGCGGAATGGCATCTTGTCTTTGGATCGAGAGTAAACCTATTCCTGTTTTCACTACCCAAACATATCTGTTTATCAAATTTACGAATCCAGCCCATTTTTCTGGCAGTGCCAACACCTGATCGTTTTGCGAAAATACGGCTATCTGATGTTTTAATTCAGGTAAATTCCTGTCAATCAGTTGGTAAGTTTGTTTGTTTGGCTGTCTGATCCAGGGTTCTTTCATTTTGTAAGTTTGCACTTTTACCCGAAATCCTGGTTTTTGAAGTACGGCCAGAAAAAAGCCCTCTCCTAAAGTTTTATGAGGTAAAAATCGGAAGGCTTGAATTTGCTTATAATCTGAGGCAGAAATTTGCTCAGGGGTTGGGTTCTGAATTTCCGGTTGACTAAAGTCATGTGTTTTTCTAAAACCAGCTAAAACACCTTCGTTTTCTATTTGGTTGAAAGTACATGTAGAGTAAATGAGATAACCTCCCGGTTGAAGCATTTCCCATGCTTGTTTCAGAATTTCTTCCTGTCGTTCAGCGCAGAATTGGACATTATCTATAGACCATTCTTCCATGCTTGCCGGATTTTTTCGAAACATGCCTTCTCCAGAGCATGGCATATCGGCAACAATAAGATCAAAAGTTGGCCCCAATTCAGCCAATTGTTCTGGTTCTGCTTGGATTACAATGGTATTGGAAGCGCCCCATTTGCTGATGTTTTCTGCCAGAATATTTGAGCGTTGTTTGACGATTTCATTGGAAACCAAAAAGGCATCGGGTGGGAGGGTCGACAATAGACCGCAGGATTTTCCTCCAGGTGCTGCACATAAATCCAAAACCAAAGGAGCGTCCGGCAGCGGCAATTGCAACACTATTTCATCTACAAAAGTAGACGAAGCTTCTTGGACATAGTAGGTTCCGGCATGCAATAATGGATCAAGAATAAATGCAGGTCGTTGCGATAGAAATGCAGCCAAATGCGACCAGGGAACCAATTCCGATATGGGTAAATGGTTTGTTGGAAAACTTTTTTCCGGGTTGAATCTGACCGAGGTTACCGGTTCATTTTCAATGGCTTGCAGTAAGTCAGAGGCCTCTTGCCCAAACTGCTTTTTTATAGCCTTTTTAAAATCTACCGGGAGTGTTTGAGGCAATTCCTGAATTTAATTCCTGTGATTTAGTTCGTCTCGGATTTTGGCAGCCTTTTCGTAGTCTTCCTGACCCAAGGCTTCTTCCAACATGCTTCGAAGTTGATCTGTGCTTGTGTCTTTCAACAAGTCCAAAAAGTTTTTGTTGCTGGCATCTTCGGCTTCTACCAGTTCACTGCTAAACTCATCATCATCTTCTTCAGGGAAGTCGTTCATCACAATGCCTGCTTCGCTCAAAATAAACTCATAGGTAGAAATGGGAACGCCAAAACGAAGGCCGATTGCTATTGCATCTGATGGTCTGGCGTCTATGTCTACCGTGTTTACTCCATCGCTACACATGATTTTGGCAAAGAATACACCTTCTTTTAAATCAGAAATAATGATTTCTTCGACCGTATAATGGAAGAGCTCGGCGAAAGACTTGAATAGATCGTGCGTCATAGGCCTGTTAGGCACTATTTTTTCAATTTCAATGGCAATGGCCTGAGCTTCGAACATACCTATAATGATGGGAAGTCTGCGACCTCCACCTACTTCACCTAAAACAAGCGCAAACGAACCTTGTTGCGATTGGCTTGAGGACAAGCCCAAAATTTCTAACCTTATCTTGTTGACAGCCACTCAGCTATATCTGTTTGATTCTGTTGATCGGACCAATAATGCTCAAAAGTAGAACTTTGACTTAGATCTTTGATAAAGCTTGCGTTAATTTTGGAACTACTTCAAATGCATCGCCTACAATTCCGTAGTCTGCCACCTTGAAAATGGGAGCGTCGGGATCTTTATTTATGGCCACGATTACCTTCGACGCATTGATGCCTGCAATGTGCTGAATGGCTCCGCTGATGCCAATAGCAATATATAAGTTTGGACTTACTTTAATGCCGGTTTGACCAACGTGTTCGTGATGGGGTCTCCAATCCAGATCGGAAACGGGTTTTGAACAACCAGTAGCTGCATGTAAAGTTTTGGCAAGATCAGTGACTAAGCTCCAGTTTTCAGGGCCTTTCAATCCTCGACCTCCGGAAACTACAATGTCTGCTTCAGGTAACGAAATTGCTGATGTAGCTTTTTCTTGCCCGGTTACTTTAACAGAAGTGTCAGCATCAGAAAGGGTAACTGCCAGTTTTTCTACCTGTATGGACACCGGAGATTCGCTCAACTCAATGGCGTTTTTCTTTACCGACAATACCTTGATGTCTGATTCCAGCTTTACTGTAGCAAAGGCTTTACCTGTGAAAATACTTCGTTTTACTTCAAATCCGCCGTTGGTTGAAGGCAAGGAAACCACATTGGTGGTCATAGACGCTTTTAATGCGGCTGTTGTTCGTGGTAAAACAGCGTCCGACAAATTGGATTTTGCACCGATTATGACTTTTGCCGAGCAACTTTTAGCCGCTTGGGTTAGCGCTGCTGATACCGGGGCAATAGCGAAATTTTTGAAAGGGTCTCCTTCAAGCAAATAAGCTTTTTCGACGCCATATTTTCCTAGCGCTTGTATTTCAGCTTCGCTTGCTTCGCCGGCTACCAACGCTGTAACCTGGGAATTTATTTGTGTAGCTACCGCTTTCGCATAGCAGGCAGCTTCGATCGATGATTTTTTAATGCTGCCTTCGGCGGCTTCTATAAAAACAAGTATTGACATGGTATTTCTCTTTTGGTGTGGATAGATTAAATCACTTTGGCTTCGCTTTTTAGCAGGGAAACAAGCTGCTCAACCTGATCTGCATCTACATACTTGCAACCCGATTTGGCAGGTGGAAGTTCAAAGTTTAATGTTTTGACTTTTAAATCTGTAGAGGTAGGCTCAACAACCTGAAGTTGCTTAGTTCTGGCCGACATGATGCCTCGCATACTGGGTATTTTCCATTCGGCAATCGGTTCCTGGCAACCAACCACCAAAGGTAAATTGGCTTGAAGAAACTCTTTACCTCCTTCAATTTCTCTACTTATTGATAAAGTAGTGCCTTCAATATCTAGTTTCATTACAGGCGTAACAACTTGCCAGCCCAACATTTCGGCAACAAATGAATGCACCACGCCACTATTGTAGTCAATACTTTCACGACCCATCATCACCAAATCGTAGTTGCCCGATTTGGCTACTTCAGCAATTTGCGTGGCTACAAACCAGCTATCTACAGGAGCTGCATTCACCCTGATGGCGTCGTCGGCACCGATGGCTAAAGCTTTTCTGATAACAGGTTCAGTATCGGCCAAGCCTACATTTAATGCTGTGATATGCGTGGCTTTACCTGTTTCTTTCAATTCAACCGCTCTAGCCAATGCATAATCATCGTAAGGTCCAATGATGAATGTAACTCCATTGGGATCGAGCTGGGTGTTGTTGTTGGTAAAACTGATTTTGGAAGTGGTGTCAGGCACCGAGGTTATACAAACAAGTATTTTCATTGGCGTGGTGTATTGTTGTCCTTGATTAGAATCGAATTTGCGACAGGATGTTTAATTTGCCGTGAAAATAGAACAGTTTGACGCAAAGAAAAAAATGAACCCGAACCGAATTGAATTCTTAAACTCACTTTTGGCCGAAACGCCCGAAGACCCTTTTTTATACTATGCCCTTGGCCTTGAATATGTGAACCATGAACCGCAAAAAGCCAAAGAATATTTTGAGATCGTTTTTTCTACTTTTCCTGAATATTTGCCCAACTATTATCAGCTTGGAACACTTCTGGGTGAAATGGGCCAAAAGGAAAAGGCATTGGAAGTTTTTGAAAAAGGAATTTCAAAGGCCAAAGAGAGCAATGACCGACACACTTTGTCTGAACTTCAAAGTGCTTATCAGAATTTATTGATGGAAGACTAGTATCTTAAAACTAGTTAAGGCCTTGCAAAACAGCCAGCAAAAGTTTTAAGCTAATCCTTGATTTGTAATTAGGGTTGATGTGTTCAAAAAGAATAGCTCCTTGCTTGTCCAATATAAATAAAGCTGGAACAGGCAATGAAGTTTTATTGCTCCCGCCTGAGACCTGCTCAATGGTTTTTATATAGTTATCTGGAGCTTGAAATGCAATTCCCACAGCCTGAGAAAATAAGCCTGAGCTATCAGAAAGTAATTGATAGGACAATTTTCCTTTTTCGCCAGTTTGCTTCAGTAAGCTTGGTTGGTCAGGGCTAATGGCAATGATCTGGTATCCCATTTTAATGATCTCATCTGATGCTTCTCCTAAAGCAGATAAATGTTGGCTGCAAAACGGGCACCAACCACCACGGTAAAATACAAGTACAGTTGGCTTTTCTTTGAACAATTGTTTTAGTTCTGTTCGTTTGGCATCTGCATTGGCGAGAAACATTTCAGGCATTGATTCTCCGACAAGCAACGGACTAATGTCTTCTGGTTTTTGAGGCAGTTGAGCAAATGAAGTTAGGGTTGCGAAGTAAAATAGCAATGTGGCAAAAATGATCAGTTGTGTTTTCATAGAACTTGTTTTTACAAGAATGAACTTTTTTGCCGGTTGTGAATGTCTTTTGAGCGACAGATCCTGACTTCGTAGAATTGGACTCAAAAAAAAATCCACCAGTATCTGATGGATTTTTTTTCGAAGGCCTCGCTGTTATTGCTTCATCCAAGGGGCTTGCAAAAGTACCTTTCCGTTTGGATCAAGAACTTTGATATGGTAAACACCAGCTTGCAATGTGGATGTAGAAATTGAATTTCTGTTATTCAATAATTGAGCCGTTCTCAATACTTTTCCTGTAAGGTCGGAGATGAACAATTTTGAACCATTTAATTGTTCACCGGAAGCCCAAATGAAAATTTCGCCCTGGCCTGGATTCGGATACACCTCAACACCAGATTGGATTAATTTTGAAGCAGTTGAAACCGTGGTATCACCCATGTTGGCACCGGCAGTTACATCACCAAAGGCAGTAATTCCGGTCATGGTAGCTTTGTTCAAATCTGTATCAATAGTTCCGTTTACAGTGCTCCAAGCTGTACCATTATAAAAAGAAGTGGCCAAGTTTGCTTCTACGCCAAATACATCGGCATCATCGTAGAGAACGCTTACATCAACATTTTGAGTAGTTGCTGTACCACCTAAGGTTATATATTTCCTCAAATATGAAGGAGCTGATGCACGGCGGGGGTGAGGAGCATTTACCGGTTTTATGGTAAGCAAACCGGCTGGGGCACTATTGACTGTTAGTTCAAAAAATCCTCTTCCTGTAGTTGTGCCTACCGGGAAAAGTGTGGTTGGAATTACCCGATCTACCTGAGCTGTGGCAGCTGTTCCAAGTCGAAGGTAGTTGTTTTGCAAAGCAGCCAATTGGCCACTTTCAACAATAAAGCTGCTATCGACTGTAGGCGAATTTCCAAAGGCAACTACATTGCCTGCCCCAGCCGCCACCTTAATGCTTGTGATGGAAGAAAGTCCTGTAGCTTCATTGCCTGTAGTAACCGAGTCTGTGTAAACTACATTGTATTTGCCTGAAGTATTTTGGAAGTTGCCAAGCATTTTGCCTTTCTTTCTTATTACTGTAGACCTTGGGTGCATGCTAACCCGCCCATTCACATTCAGGTCGCCTCCCGTGAGTTTAAGTTCATTGTATACTCTGAGCAAAGTATTGTTTGTAAATGCAGTAACTCCTGCAGGCCTGTCAATTTCCAATGTCCCAATGTTTCTGAATCCAGGAGGGAACGATAAATTACCAACAGTTCCATTGCCTCTTATAATTAATGTTGAAGCAGAGTCTGGCCTAAGTGCAGAGTTAGCACTTCCCTGTCCAAAGTATGACATTGCCAGATTATTGTTAATAATTAAAGTTTGACCAGCGAAATCATAAAAAGCAGGTTGATTTGCCCCGGACGAAGATAAAAGGAAGCTAGAATCAATTTCCACTGGCAACTGTTGAAAGAACCTGAAAGAACGGTCTCCCCGGTCTGTGAGTTGAATTCTTCCGATTTTATTGGTTTGGGAGCTTCCGGTAAAATACACAGTACGACTAGCCGGCACAAAGAAAGATGATTGAGATGCCAAAAAAGCAGGGGAATTGACTGAAATTGAGTCGAATATATTGGTTATGCCTCTAAGATTCCAACGAATTGAGTCATTGGCAACCGTTTTTAAAGTCTTGATAAATAAGTTGCCAGTACCTTCTGCAATTATACCTGAACCGGCAAAAGTTGTGTTAAAGTATGTTGAGTCGTTTTGGCGAAATTCAAGGATTGAATTGTTGTTGTTTAATAATTTTCCGCCAACAATCAAGTTTACTTTAGTTCCAGGATTCCCGATAAATATTCTTCCGTTTCCTTCGAAAACCATATTTCCATTTACATTTATAGTTCTACCATTCATGGAATTGCCACATTGAAAAATAGAGCCGTTGTTATTCACAGTCAGGTTGCCTCCAATTGTTACATCATTAGAGCCACCCAATGTTTTAAACCTGTCGAATCTGTCACCAGAAATAACGAGATGGTGGTAGTTGGTATTGAAAATTGGTTGGCTCGAACTTGCCCCATATTCAACTGTGTTTCCAACTGCTGTGGCATCAAAAATACCGGGATTACCATTGAAAATGCTAGCTGATGATCGCAACCTGATGTGTCCATTAGGGCCTTGTACAAACTTTCTTTCAAAATTCCCATTAGGTCTGCCGCTCATATTTCTGGCAGCATCTAAATAGTGATTATTTAATAGCACAATATTTCTAGGGTTGTTTATTGCACCTAAACGCACGGTATCGTTGGTTGAAATGCTACCAGTTCCCTGAATAATTAATGAATCTACATTGCACCAAAATGGTCCACCTAATGTTATATTCGAGTTATTAGTTAAACGAATTTTGTTTTGGTTTACTGCAGTAAATGTTAAAAGTCCGTTGGTATTAAAAGAACCATTGATGATCACATCTCCTCTGAATTCGGTGTAAAGCGTATTGCCACCTGAACCAGTAAAAGATACATTGCCGCCTGGGTGCAATGTAAACCTGCCGCCAACAACGTTTTGGCCACCGGAGTGCACATCATTCCAGGTTCCAAATACGTCCAGGTTCCCATTCACGATGGTACTGCTGGGATCACTTATTAAAATGCCTGTATTGGCAATGGTTAGGTTATTCACACCTGCAAGCTCAATTGCTGAAATTCTATGCAAAACAATTACATTCGAAGAAGCAGGTGGTATGGCATTGGAAGACCAGGTGGAAGCTGTATTCCAATTTCCATTTTGAACAGAAAAGATTTCATTGATAGCCGTAGGAAACGCTGTGATTTCTCCAATGGTGTAATCCCCACTGATTTGAATATTGGAGGTATCGAATGAAATTTGATTGTTGCCTGCATTTATACTTGAACCAGTGGGATTCAAAGCCCAATTTGAAGTTGTTAGTCTGGCAATGGCGTTCAAGTCAGCTTCATTTACACCTGCAGGAATGCTAACGTCGCTATAATTTGCTGTGAAGGCAAAGCGGGTTATGTTGGTAATATTGACTGAGCGAATTCTCCAAAATGTATTTAACGCATTTCCTGTGCCGTTTGCAAGTGGATGACGGGAATCAATAGAAGCCAATTCAATAAAGCGGGAGTTGTCAGCTCCTGCAAGTGTTCCTTGAATTCGAGAAATTGTGATAGGCATATAACCTTGGCTGTTGCCAAGTGGATAAGTAGCCTGAAATGCTTCAATTGTGTTTCCTTGTTTAATAATTTTACCAGTCTGGCTCAAGCTAATATGTGCCGATACGCCAAAATTTCCCGATATGGTGCTTGACGGAGTTAATGTAAAATCCACATTATTCAGCACTATTACACCAGCAAGGCTCACAGTTCCTCGGGTGGTAAGGTTATGATTCATGGCGAGGTTTGCACCATTTAAAGTTAAGGTGCCTATCACAGTTAAAGTTGAAGTACTTGTTTTAACTCCACCTCCCAATAATTCCAGGTTACCATAAGTGGCAGCCATGATATTTTGATTTCCGTTAGTATTGAATTTTACAATGCTGCTTGGGTGAAAAGTATGCTCCCCAATTCCTGAAAAACCTCCGTTAAGAACCAGCGTTCCATTTTCGCCTACATTCAGTTGTCTGCGAACAAGATTGTTGGTAACGCTATAATTTATGTTGCCATTGACTGTTAAAGTACCCGATCCAACATTTGCAATCACTCTTCTTACATTGAGCGCTGAGTTGGCCAAAGTCAAGCTGCCTATAGTAGCTGAGCCTGAAGCAACGTCAAAAAGGTTGATTTTATCATCAGCGGCAGGTGCATTTATAACCATTTGGCCTGAAACTGTGAAATTGGTGCCGCTTTCAAGAGTCAAAGCAATGCTTTCTGTGGCGTCATTTGCAAAAACTACCCTGGTTGCAGAAACCGTTCCGCTCACGGTGATGGTAGCTCCACTGGCAATAACTGCAGTGTCGCTTGCTGCGGGTACAATTCCGCCGACCCATGAACTTCCAGTGGTCCATGCTCCGCCCGAAGTTGTTGAAGTGATGACAGCTGCCAGTGATTGGATGGAAATGAAAATAGAGAGAAGGAATACTGATAAACTTATAATCGGTTTAACAGCCATTGTTGATTTAGTGTACGTCATTTTTAAAATTTAATTGGCTTGTGCGTGCAAATCTAAGTCAAATTCAAAATATGCCATAAGTCGGTCAAACTAAATCATATAATTTCATTGATAATTAATGAGTTAAGGAATATTCCATTATTCGGACAGCTTTATAATTGACTAAATATGAGCATTACTCGATTGATCTGTTGAAAAAATCAACTGTTTTTTTGCGTTGAAAACCAGATCAAATCGTCCAACTGCAATGCCTGCCCACCCAACCTGATTAACGTACACTGGCTTGCCGATTTTATTTTTCAGTAGATCTGCTTTTTGAAGAAACGTATGCGTATGTCCGCCTAAAATCAAGTCAATGTTTGTTGTGTTTGCAGCCAGTTTTTTGTCGTCTGGTTTCGGAGCACCTCTATAATCATAACCCAAATGCGACAAGCAAATCACAAGGTTGCATTTCATTTCATTTTTAAGAAAATCTGCTGTTTGCTGCGCTTTCTCAATTGGGTTTAGGTATTGGGTATTGCCATAATTTTTTCCAGCTACCAATCCTTGCAGTTCAATGCCTAAGCCAAAAATACCCACTAAAACATCATCTTTTGGGATTGTTGTGTAGGGTTTAGACATGGCTTTGATGGGTGTGTCTGAAAAATCGTAGTTGGCACTCACCATCTGAAATGTAGCTTTGGGTAAATTTCGAACAAGCCCTTCCAGCCCAATATCGAAGTCATGGTTTCCAAAAGTGGCTACGTCATAGCCCATGTCGTTCATGAGTGTATATTCCAGCTCGCCATCAAAAAAGTTGAAGTAAGGTGTGCCTTGCCAAATATCACCACTATCAAGTAGCAAAACCTGTTTTTCCTTATTTCTGATGGCTTGAATGTAGGCACTTCGTCTGGCCACACCTCCCAGACCTGCCAATTTGCCTGCATCTGCCGGAAAAGGATCAATCCTGCTATGCCAATCGTTTGTATGCAAAATGGTGAGCGTTGAAAATCCACGGGCTTCTGCTTCGGGCCATGGCAAAAATGCAGAAGCCCCAAGTGCTGTAATTCCTTGCAGAAACCTGCGTCTATTCCAATGTAATTCTTCCATCTATTTTTGATTGAATGGGTAAATTTCTGCTTCTGAGGTTTTTCCAATGGGTAATCAGGGCATCCCTCACAGCAATTCCAGTCTGAAAATACACAATAGGTTTCGACAGCATCAATAGGTTGTCGCCACCGTTTGCCAAGTAATCGCTAGTGAGTAGTTTGTAAGTGCTGTTAGGCTTCAAAGGGTCACCATTCACTTTTGGCTGGATTGCTTTTGAACCGGAAATTTTAAATGAAACTCCGTTCATAGGATCACCTCCTCTTGCGGCTACAAAATTGAGTAGTTTTTGCAACGAGTCTCCTCTAATTGAGAGGATAACCAATTCATTGTCAAATGGCTGAAGTTCATACACTTTGCCCACTGTGACCAAACCCTGTTGAAGTTCAGGAATTCTAATGCCACCTGTTGTAACCAAACAAAGATCGGATGCAAATCCCTTTTCCTGCGCAAAAGCCATGAGCGATTCAGTGATCAGGTTGCCAAGTGTACCTTCAGGCCTGTCTTTTGTAAGCCTCATTGTTGCAAAGTTCACTGTATCATTCATCTTTTGGTCTAGTAGAAGCTTGTAAGGAGCGATTTTTCTGAGCATCGCAGCATCAGGAACCTGAACCGTTCTTTGGTAAATAGTGTCTTGCCTTTGTGTGGTGCTTCCAATTTGTTTACCAGGATGGCATGAAAGGAGAAAACCAGCAAGAACGAAAATGCTTAAGTGGCCAAAAATCTGGAATGAGCAAGATTTGAACATTGGCGTAAAGTTAGCTTTTGTGTTTTTACCTCTTGTTAATCCTTTGTAAAATCAAAGCAGATTGTGGCCTTGGAAAGTAAATTTAGGCTTGAAATAAAAGCAACATCAATCAAGATTATACTTCCAATACTTGGCAAGGGCGGTTGCATCGTCTTTCTCAAAGCCAATCAGGTTTAGTAGCCTAACAATGTTTTCCTGATAAAATTCTATCTCTGGCTTTTTCTTTTGAGCCTCAATAAAACAATTGAGTGCATCTACATAATAATTATTTTGCTCAAATGCCAGCCCTAATCCGAACCAATCCATTGCCGAAAAATCATCGTCAGTTCCAGGGTAAATTAAAAATGGATGTTTTACAACATCGAGCAAATAATTGACTTCACCAGTGTATGTTTCTTGATTCGACTTCACTGTAACAGCAAATTGAGTTTCTTTTCCTGAATTGTCCAGCAGTTTGATTGATAATTTTTTTTCTTGATCCAGCTTAAAACTGGAGGAATATGAATTTGTCTGAAAATCAAACACTTTGGCTGTTGCTGGCGATTTATTCAATTCGCTTAATGTATAAATGGTGACAACCCCTGGCAGCACTTTAGATTTTGAAGGTAATGCCAGAAATTTCTCCAGCATGCCACGTTCAACCCCCGCAGGATCGACAAAATACCGTTTATGGTGCCTGTAATATTGATCTTCTTCGGTATTAAAGTTCACCAGCTTTTCAAAAATCAAATCCAGATAAGCCTTTCCTACTGATTTTAGTGATTTATTTTTGAATGTGGCTTCAATTTGTTGTGAGGTGAATTTGCCTCCTTTTTCTAAAACTGTCGATTGATTGTTTTCATCAATTAGGGCTATGGATGCGCCATTTTCAAGTTGGATGGTAAAGTTGCCACAAATAGAAGTCCCGGTTTTGGGTGTAGTGGCTTTGCCATCTTTTACCACAGAAACATTGCCCTGCCTGAAAAGCACTTTGATGCATTTGTTTTGGGAAAAACCTGAAAATGAGAAGGCAAAAACAGCGACGAAAAGCGTGAAATAATGGTTTTTCATTTTTTTTGTGTTCGTTTTGAAAGGGGCTTGAAAAGGTTGAATGCCTAAACGGTTCGAGGTTCTTTTCTGTTTCAATAATATCAAGATTGTACTTGTGGCCATTTTTCAAATCCAAATTTTATGAATCAAAAGGCTTAATAGCAGCGTTAAATGATCCAAATGACACGCCGAAACCATTGGTTTCAACTCTATTCAAGTTTGTTATTTGTTGAAAGAGCCCTAAAAAATGGATAAAGACCGAATCGCTTGCTTGAACTTTTTAAGAAGTGATTTCATGCCAAATAAAATCTTCCGGTGTTTGGCTGGTTTGTTTTAAAACTTAGAATAATAATGACCAGCCTTTGCAATCGTTGATCAGCATCTTTGTAATTACGCAATGAGCCTACCTGAGTTTTTAGGATATTCCCAACCGCCAACCAGCAACGCTAACTTCAAAGGAGTTTCTGTTTAGGTTATTATTGCTGTCAGCATATAAAATACCCATCGATCATTATTCGTGATTTTAGGTTTGTTTGCGAAAGTATTCAAAAACCTGAATTCATACGCTGAAACAAATTTATAGTGTCGCTTTCAATAAGATTACAAATCGCTTTTTTACTTGCTTTCAATAAAATTATTAAGGTGTATTTGGTGGATTTGTAAGTTAGTATTCTGAAATAGTAGTTTTTAGTACGGTTTGCGAATTGCTTTTTTTGAATTTTAGTATCAATTTCTTAAAAAATATCACATCAAAACGGAGTATTTTCTGAGTGAAATGGTTTGATTTTATTGTTGGTTGAAAGTTGAGTTTTTGGCCAAAGTTTTCATTTATTTATGGGTTTAAATTGTCTCTTCATTTCCTTAAAGTTAAAGAATAGTGTGCAGTTCCAGAGCACTAAAATGTACCCTTGGTATGCAGAAATAGTAATATTTAGGTTTGTGGGCGCAAGGGCTTAAGTCCCAAAGTTTTGATCTAAAACAAACAATTTGGCAAAAAAGCAGCTTGATTAAAATTGCCTTAAAATCGCCTCAATTACATTATTTCAACAAATAATATGATTTTTTTGATTTAATTTTGTGATTTATATAACATTAAATATTACCTTCGTGATTATCAAAGGTCGAATTCAGCATTCGCATCTTTGGTAAATACAATTTTTGCAAACGCCTTTTGAACAATTCTCATCCTAACCGAAAAGGTCAGGAAAAGGAAGTTGAGGAAGGTTGTTTACTAAAATTGTTTCAGGCACCTTAAATGTTTTTTTTAACCCAAAGTTTCTAAAATTATGAGACTGAATTTACGCTCCTTTTATCCCTTTCTTGGTGTGTTTCTGTTGATTGGCATTTTTGTCCAATCCAATGCTTTTGCACAGGCAACAAAAACTTTTACAAACTCTACCAATTGGAATGTACCAGCAGGCTATAACCTGGTTACTATTGATTGTTGGGGTGCCGGCGGAGCCGGAAGTACACGAAGCCTTATCATTGGCAGAGGACCGGGTGGTGGCGGTGGTGCTTTTTCAAGCAGCACGGTCAATATTACAACCGGAAACATCTATGCTATTACAATAGGTGCAGGTGGACAAGCAAGCACATTAACTGTAAGTGGTAGCAATACTTCTTTTGAAGATATTGTAATTGCTGAAGGTGGACTCGGTGTTCTCACAAACGCCGGAACAGCCGGAACTGGAGGAACTGTACCCGGAAGTACAGGAACAATAGTGTACGCTGGAGGAAATGGCAGCTTAACTTCCGCTACTAATTCTGGCGGTGGAGGTGGCTCTGCTGGTTGGAGAGGAATAGGTGCAACCGGAACAACTGCAGTAGGTGGTGCAGGCAATGGCCCAAATAGTGGCAATGGCGGCGCACCCGTAAGTGTTCAAGTTGATGGAAACCCAGGTAACAACTATGGAGGTGGAGGAAGCGGAGCAAGAACCACTGGCGCAACAGAAGAGAGAAGCGGTGGAAATGGAGCCTCGGGTTTAGTCATTGTTAATCCTACACTTTGGGCTAACCCCATTACAAATGTAAATCCAAGTGCAGCAAGCCCATTTACTGACGGACAATTGCTGGATGTAAATTTAACAGTATCTGGAATAGCTAGAGGTCCTGGATTAACTGCCATTGCAGCTGCTGACCAATATACTGCTACAAACTTTGTAACGGGTGCATTTAACATAACAACAGCCAGGTATTTTGAATTCGCTTTAACACCCTCCAATGGTAGGAAAATAAATCTTTCAGCATTTCGGTTTTCAGCAGTTCGCAATGCAAGCGGCCCTACTACTGTGGAGTTAAGGTCAAGTTTAGATAATTATGCAACTGCCATTGATGCGCCAGCTGTTTTAGTTGGTTCTCAGATTTCACTTAGTGCAGCTACATACCAAAACCTGGTTAAGCCAGTTACTTTTAGGTTATATGGAATCGGTTCTACAAACACCGGTGCAGGAACTTTAGGTATTTTCGACTATGCCTTTTTCGGAACTTCTGGCATTGCGCCATACATATCAGGGTTTAGCCCTGCTTCTGTTTGTAATTCTGGCAGTGCGCAAGTCGTAATATCCGGTTTGAATTTTACAGGTGCAACTTCCGTAAGATTTAATGGATCTAATGCTGTTGGTTTCACGGTTAACAATGCAACCCAAATTACTGCCACTGTGCCAGTATCTGCCACAACTGGCATCATTGAAGTTACAACGCCTGATGCGATTTACGAATCCAACACCTCTCTGGTAGTCAATAGCATTCCTGGCCAGCCAAGCCCATTCTTCATTTTTGACGATGTGGTTTGTGGGGGAGAAACAGGCAAAGCGTATTCTTTGGAATTTATAATAATTGGCGATAGAACATCTGCAGCCGATCCTATAACAATGTTGCCAAATCCTGGAAGTAGCGCCCCTGCTAATGAAGAGGTATTCAGAGCAATAGATAACAATGTAAATACCAAGTATCTTAATTTTGCAGGAGCTGGTTCGGGTATCCAAATAACACCTAATTTTGGTTCTTCAGTCATTACAGGCATATCTCTTACCTCAGCCAATGATGCACCATCAAGAGATCCTACAACTTATTTGCTTCGTGGTTCAAATGACGGTATAAGTTGGACTACTATTTCTAGTGGTGCTGTTCCTGCGTTTACTGCTAGGTTCCAACAAAGGGTTGTTTCATTTGGAAATTCTACAACATATACTGAATATCAGTTAACTTTTCCTACTATAGTCTCTGGAGCCATCATGCAGGTAGCAGAAATTGAGCTTTTGGAAACAACCATTAGTATTCCTGGATTGTCTTACAATTGGAGTTACTCAGGCACAGGTGCAACATTTTCAAGTACAAGCAGTGCAGTAACTGTAGATTTTGCGCTAAACGCAACTCCAGGCAATCTGAGTGTAACGGCAACCAATGTTTGCGGTACTAGCCCATCAAGGTCTTTAGCCATCACTGTCAACACACAAACTCCACTTGTAGTGACTCCTACATATTGCCAACCAAATGGAAAAGTGACCTTAACAGCCTCTGCTGCTTCCAATTACTTGTGGTCCAATGGGGCTATAACCCAGGCCATTGAAATAGAACAAGCAGGAACTTACTCTGTGTCGACCACCAATGCCAGCAGTTGTACAGCTACATCACCATTTTCATTAGGCAACGAACTGGTTACAAATGGCTCATTCTCGGCTGGAAATACCGGTTTTACAACCAATTATGTGTACAAAGTTCCTGGCTCAGGCGGAAACATGAGCGAAGGTCAATATTCAATTACCACCAGTGCAAATATAGTTCATAATAGCCTTTATGGCAGGGAACGAAACAACGGAACTGGTAACATTATGGCTATTAATGGAAGTGTGGGAGCCGGTGCAACGGTTTGGAATCAGAACAATGTTGCAGTTCAACCTAATACTACTTACTATTTTTCTGCCTGGGGTTTAAGTATTTTTAATTCTGATAAAGCTGTATTGCAATTTGCCATCAATGGCAATCAGGTTGGAACCATTGCTGCCCTACCCGATGGATATACAGTAAACACAGGTCCATACAATTGGGTGAGATTTTTCGGAAGTTGGGAATCTGGAGCAAACACGATGGTGAATCTTTCCATTGTAAACCTGAATACAGCTCCTGTTGGCAATGATTTGGCGTTGGATGATATTTCATTTGCCACCTTGGCACCCTTTGCTTTATCTGCTACACCGAACGCAAATGGAGGAAGTAGCCCATGTCAAGGCAATCAGTTGTTTTTGGCTTCAAATGCGATTGGAGGTTCAAGTCCGTTTACTTATGCATGGACAGGACCAGGAGGTTTTAATTCGGCACAAAGGAATCCAATTGTAACTGGCAGTGCATCTGTAGCTCAAAATGGAACTTATAACTTGGTTGTTACTGACGCATTAGGATGTACTCATAATAGTTCGGTGGTTGTAGCAGTAAGTCCCAGGCCTGCAAACCAAACTGTAACAGCCTCAAGTCCAGCGGTATGCGCAGGTGGGTCGGTAAATATAAATTTAGGGTCATCTGAGATCGATGTTTTCTATCGTTTACGAAATACTGCAAACAGTCAAGATTTAGGTATAATAGAATATGGAACAGGCGGAGCCATATCGCTCAATACTGGTCCATTGATCGCAACAACAACTGTTGAAGTTCTCGGTACCAAAATTGGTAGTGGTTGTGTTGCTCCAATGATCACAACTGTTACTATTACTGTAAATCCAAACCCTGTTTTGGTTACCAGCAACCAATCAAGATGCCTAGGCACGGTTGATTTAACAGATCCTGCAGTAACCATTGGTTCTTCAGGCGGTATTTCTTTCAGCTATTGGCAAGATGTGAACGCAAGCATTGCAATTGTTGATCCAACTACTGTTACATCTGGAACTTACTACATTCGGTCTGTGTCTGCGCAGTCGTGTGCCGATGTAAAACCAATCACTGTTGCTATTTCAGCTACGCCAGATCCAACTTTTAACTACTCAGCAGCAACTTATTGCTCAAGTTCTCCAAATCCATCGCCAACATTTAACACATCAACACCTGACATCACAATACCTGCTGATGTAGTTGCCGTATTACCAGTTGGTAGCCCTGTTACAGTTGGCCAGGAAGTATTTAGAGCAATAGACAACAGCAACGCTTTAAAATATAGAAACAACACTGGGGCTGGTTCGGGATTAATTATTTCTCCTGCTGCAAACACCAAGGTTGTAACTGCATTTACTTTAACGTCTGCCAATGATGCTCCTACAAGTGACCCTACCAGCTATTTGCTGCGAGGTTCCAATGATGGCGTTGTTTGGGTAACCATTGCTTCTGGTGCGGTATTGCCTGCATTTTCAGCAAGAGGCCAATTGCGAACATTAGCTTTACCCGCCGCAGTTTCTTATGTTCACTATGAGTTGACATTTCCAACAATCAACGGAGGAGCATTTTTTCAAATTGCAGAAATCCAATTGCTAGAGTCAATTCAAACTTCGTTCTCAGGTGTGTTTAGCTCAACCGCAGGTTTGGTTTTCGCCAATGCGAGTTCAGGTGCAATTGATTTGACAAATAGCACGCCTGGTGCGTATGTTATCACAAATACCATCACTCCTTCTGGTGGAGGCTGTTTGCCCGTTTCTACCACCAGAAATGTAACTATCAGTGCACTTCCGGTTGCCACGTTCGACTATCCTACCAATGACATTTGTCAAGCTGTTGGTGCTGTTTCTATTTCACCTGTGTATAATTCTGGAGGGGGACCTGGTGTTTTTTCCACAAGCTCTGCTCAATTGTCGTTAAATACCACAACTGGAGCCATTAACGTAGGCGCAAGTTTGCCTGGCAACTATGCAGTAGTGAATACCCGTTCGGCTGTTGGCGCATGTCCTATTGTTCGGGACACGACCTTAGTTACTATCAATCCATACACTTTTGATGGCTCTATTTCATCTAGTGCACTGTTGAACGAAGTTTGTTCAGGTACCGCAACGAGTTTGATTTCAAGTGGTACCAGTTATTTGTCTGCCTTGCTGCAAGAAAGATTTAATGGAGCGTTCAATACGTGGGTGAGAGCAAACACCTCAACTAGCGGTACAGTAGCAAATGCAGTCTGGACCTTAAGACCAAATGGTTTCAATGCTGACGAAGTGCTCAATTCTAATAATGCCTCACAGTTTTATTTAACAAGCAGTATTGCACAAAATGGGTCTACTACAAACACTACATTGCGTTCGCCACAATTAAGTACTCAAGGTTATGCGAATTTGAGTTTGAATTTTTATCACTACTTCAGGTACAGGGGAGGTATAACATCGGAAGCTGCTTTCGTTGAAGTTTCTACCAATGGAATTACCTGGACAGCTGTTCAAACATATAATTCAACACAAGGTGCCAACAATGCTTTTGCTCAGGTAACTGTGAACTTAAATAGCTACGTAGGTTTCCCCGTGTTTTTTGTTCGATTTAGGTATGCAACGGTAGGTTTGGGCTGGTACTGGGCAGTAGATAATGTGACACTCTCCGGCACTACCAACAACTACAATTACGCATGGACATCTGATCCTTCTGGATTTGCCTCAAATCTGCAAAACCCGAATATTTCACCAACTACTACGGCTTCATACATTGTCACAGCTACAAATACTTATGGATGTAGTTCGCCGACATCGCCGGTACCTGTAGTTGTGAAACCTGTTCCATTGATTACCAATGCAGCTCCCTCTCCAATTTGTAGCGGAACTTTGTTCGCCATCACACCGGAGAGCAATGAACCCGGAGCTACTATTACATGGACCAGACCAGCTGTTGCAGGAATTTCGAATGCAGCTGTAGTAGCTCAGCAGAATGGAGCACCCTCAGAAACACTGGTGAACACGACTGGTGCCGCTGTACCGGTAAATTATATTTTCCAGGCAAGTTTAGATGGTTGTTCAACCAATCAGCCAATAGCTGTTTCGGTTAATCCAAAACCAGTGGTTACAATCGCTGCTTCAACTACAGTTTGTAATGGAGTAGGGGCGAGTCTGAGCCCTGTAATAACCAATTCTGTTGGTGCCTTATCTTACTTATGGACACCTGCTGCTACCTTGAGCAATGCAGCTATTGCAAGTCCTGTAGCCAACCCAACCACAGCTAGTCAGGTTTACGAACTTGTTGCTACAGATGGAAACGGTTGTGAGTCGAATGCTACACCTACCACTGTAATTAACTATGGCTTTGCAGGAACTCCTGGTCTGTGGTCAGGTGCAAATAGCACAGCTTGGAACAACTGTCTGAACTGGAACGATGGTGCAGTACCTACTGTTACTACAGATGTGAGCTTGCTACCTGGCGCTCCAAATATTTGCGAGATAACTGGTTCACGTTTATGTAAATCGTTGGCCTTGAGTTCTTCAAGTACAATCAATAGTGTTGCATTGGCAATTAAGGCTGGTGGATCGCTCATAGTAACCGAGAATGTGGTGCTCGCCAAAACCAATCTTGGATCGTCTGCAAGCATTACCCTTGAAGGAAATGGAATATTGGAGTGCAACAATTTGAGTCTGGCAGGCTCTGCCGAGAGCAGAAGAGATGCCATTTTGAAAATTTCTGCAGCTACCAGCATCCTTCGGGTAAACGGAAATTTGAACGTATCATCGGGAGGTTTCCTCGATGTGTCAAACACTTCAAACGTTCCTCAAAGTGCTACCTTGTTGTTGAAAGGAAATTTGACATCAAATGCAGTTGCTGCCGACTTTAATATTGGAAGTGCTACTTTCAATTTCGAAGGTACTGTCAGACAAGATGTTACCTTCCCAACAGGCTTGCAATTACACCGACTTAGATTGAACAACCCGGCCAACCCAGCCATGCGATTTATAAGTGCTGTGAATGTTGCTAACCAATTGAACTTGGTTCTTGGAAGAGTTGATTTGAATGGCAGAACCCTAACATTGGGAACAAATTCTACGCCTTGTCAAATTACGAACTCTGGTTCAAATGCTTACCTCATTGGCTGGAATACTGGTGTAAATGGAACAGTGGTTCACCAGGTACCTCAAAGTCTGTTCTCTTATTACTTCCCTGTTGGAGATAATACAAACTTCACTCCTTTCGAAGTGAGTTTGAATTCTGCAACTTTATCTCCTGGTGCTACACTGTCTAGCCAACTTTTCAGAAATAAGCACCCTGAGTTGACTACTCCTACTGCATTTATGAGCAGGTATTGGAGTATGAATGCTGTGGGCATTGCAAGTCCAACTTATGATGTGGAATACAGCTATGCTCCAGGCGATTTGACCGGCGTTGCTGCCACTATTTTGCCAGTTAGGTACGAAAACTTCAATTGGATCGGCTGTATACAAGGTACATTTCCTGCGAATGAAGGAAGTGGATTGCATAACACAGTGGCTAGAACATTTAACTGGTCAGGTCTCAATGGCTTCAGTGACTTTACAGCTTCCAGTGGTTTTACTGTATCAGGTTTGAATACCTGGAGTGGAGTAGGTACGTGGAATACTTCGGGCAACTGGAGTTTGAGCATAGTTCCTACTTCCACTGAAGTAGTGAGGATTGGATCTGGAACTGTTTCTATAGATGCAATTGATATTACTGTTGAAGGTATAAACATAAATCCAGGTGCTACTGTAGATATTTCTTCAGGTAGAAAACTAAATCTTACCAACAACCTCCAAATCTCCGGATTTGTGATAGGTCAGGGAGTTTTGGAATTGAACGGTTCAGTGCCTCAAACCATTACGGCTGTTTCACCATCAAGTATTCAGAATTTGAGGATGAACAATGCCGCCGGCGCAAGTTTGTCAGGACCTTTGAGTTTCATAGGGAATCTGAAACTGAGTGCAGGTACATTGAACACAGGTGGTAATCTTACCATGATTTCAAATGCTGCTGGCACTGCCAGAATTGCACCGATTGAAGTAGGTTCAGACGTGGTAGGCGATGTGGTTTGGCAACGTTATGTGCCTGGACCAGCTGGTTGGAGATTTATTGGAACACCAATTCAAAATCAAAATATCGGTCAATGGAGTGATAATTTCCTCATCAATTCCAACAATTTCTTCATTCACAATGAAGCTGGTATTTTGAATGTGGCACCACAAACCAATGGATGGCAAAGATCATCGACAGGAGGACAAGTAGGAAAAGGCTACAGGGTATATTTTAGTTCATTGCCAAGAATGTACGATAACCGAGGGCCTATTACCAAAGGATTGATCCCATTCTCATTCCCTGTTTCTTTCACACCTACAGGTTATGCTGGCGGTGGATGGAATTTCCTCGCAAACCCATTTCCTTGTGAAGTTAACTGGCTTAATTTCACTCGTTCCCCGGAAATTGGTGAGTCTGTCTACATCTTCAACAAGACCTCCTACGGAAGTTACTCAGCTGGTTCTATGATTGGTACAAATGGCGTAACCAATGTGATAGCTCAAGGTCAAGGATTCTTCATTAAAGCATCTGCAGCGGGAACTTTATCTGCGAATGAACAAACGAAATTCGAAAATCCACAGGCTCATAATTTCCTGAGAACGGTTTCAAACGATTATCCTGTTTTGAAATTCTACCTGCAAAACATTGCTCAGCAACCTGAAAGTGATGAAATGGCAGTATCATTTAGAGATGATGCTACAGATGGATACGACAGCCGTTTTGATGCCCATAAATTCGACGCATCGCTTTCATTGTCTGCTTGGGCTGGTGGAAATGTTCATTTGTCTATTCAGTGTTTGCCTTTGACTTCTACAAGAACCACAGTTATACCACTGAGAATTAATGTTCCTCAGGCGGGCACTTACACCATCAATATGGTGCATGAGCGTGGCGACGAAAACTACAGATTGTGGTTGAAAGACAATGTAAACAATACCCTTGAGCCGGTAATTGCAGGACAACTGATGTATTTGCAACTTACCGAAGGTGTGCACGCAGACAGGTTTGAATTGGTGGCTCAACCGCTTGAAGTGGTAACAAGCAACCTGAAAAACCTAGAAAGTAACGTGATGGTTTATCCCAATCCGGCAACGGACAAAGTAACTGTGGGCAGTTCAACAGAATTCTCTGAAATTTCCCTCATCAATTTGCAGGGAAGAGTATTGGCGGTTTGGCCTGGTCAAACTGGCAAACTAACCAGAGAATTGTCTGTTGGTGGCTTTGCGAAAGGCATATACATCATGAGCATCAAGCTGAACAACGGACATAAGTTTGAGCAAAAGCTAAGCATTCACTAATCATTTTTTGAATTCAAAGCTCATTTATCTTCTACAAAAGGCAGCCAAAAGCTGCCTTTTGTATTTTATACTCCATATTGTGAATTCTGATTAAGATTTATATTCTTTGCTACATAAATCAGTTTGGTTATGCCAGTTTCACTTCATCACATTCCCCAGATTCTATTTCTGGATATTGAAACAGTTTCAATTACAGAAGATTTCGAACGCCTATCGCCGGCTCTTCAAAAGCATTGGCTCAAAAAAGCTGAATCCTTGGATAAGGAAAAGGATGGAAGCTTACTTTACAATGAAAGAGCTGCCATTTACGCTGAATTTGGAAAAGTAATTGTGATTGGTGTTGGCTTTTTTCATTTTACTGAAGGGTCGCAGGAGATGCAGTTTCGCTGCAAAGCATTTGCCGATCACGATGAAAAAAAGTTGTTGGCTGAGTTTGCTCAATTTATGCACAAAGGAAGACACCAGTTTCTGTGTGCCCACAATGGGAAAGAATTTGATTTTCCATACCTCTGCCGGCGCATGGTTGTAAATGGCACTCCTTTGCCCTCGGTGCTTGATATTTCAGGTAAAAAACCTTGGGAAATTGCCCATTTCGATACGCTCGAGCTATGGAAATTTGGCGACAGAAAAAGCTATACATCGCTCGATCTGATGGCCACAATTTTGGATGTTACCGGCAGTAAAGATGATATTGATGGAAGTGAGGTAGGGAAAGTGTATTACCAGGAAAAGAACCTGGAGCGAATTGCAGTGTATTGCAAAAAGGACGTGGTTACATTATCTCAGGTTTTTCTTCGTTTAAATGGTCATCAACCTTTGCCTGCCGAAAACGTGGTGCTAGTCGATTGACCTAAATAATTTACACCTGAGAGTACACATCGCCTTGCTCATCGGGTACGATTTTGAGAACATGATTTGAAACCATGTTGATCAGCGTTTTTGAGGCTAGCCAAAGTGGAAGGTTGCATAGCTGGCTATATTCAATCAGCGTTGTTTTGCCGTTCTGTGCAATAAGTTCTAAGAGTTTTCTCTCTTTTTCGCCAAATACAATATGTCTTGTAAGCAACTCATTTTCAAGTTTTAGCAGTGACCGCACCTCTTTGCTGGCTTGAATGCTTTTGTCGGCATGGCGTACGAATACTTTGAAAACATCTGAGTCACTCTCGGCTCTGCAGGCGTAAGGTTTTTCTTTCCCTTTGGCAATGTGAAAAACCAAAACGGTTCGATGTTCATTGATTTTTACTTTTTCGACTGCATAATCAATTTCAGGTTTGCAATGCAACTCAATATGTTTTTCAAGGGTAAAACGTTCCCCTTCAGCAAGTTTTAGGCCAGGAATGCTCAGATCGTCGTCAACACCAATGAGCAATTGTCCACCATTTGTATTAGCAAAAGCCACAATTTCCTTCAATATTTTAAAAGGATGGTCAACTTTTCGTTTGAATTCAAGTTGGCGCCCTTCTCCTTTGCTCACCATTTTCTTTAGCAATACAAAGTCGAGAGGAGGGGGCATGGGTTTTGAATGAGATTGAAGGTACAAAGAAGCAAGTTTAGGGCTTTGATTGCGCAAGTGTTCAGTAAAACAGTTGTTGACCAATTTTTGTTGCTGCCGGGTGAGCAAAATAATATTATGACTTGAATCTACTTTATAGCTTGCAGCCCCAAAAACGACCTATATGCCTCATCCACTTTCCTATATTTCGGCGGCAGAAGCCTTGCAAACTATTCAAAGCGGTCAGCGATGTTTTGTGCATGGCAGTGCCCAAACGCCCTTGTATTTGCTAAAAGAGCTAGCCAAAAGAGCACATGAACTTCAACATGTTGAACTCACATTCATCACTGTGCAAGGTGATATTGAGGTCGATAAACCAAAATATGAAGGTGTTTTCAGAATCAACTGTCTTTTTGTGAGCCAAAGTGTGCGGCAGGCTGTGCAAGAAGGTCGGGCAGATTTTGTTCCCGTATTTTTAAGCGATATCCCTGACTTGTTTCAAAAAGGGTATTTGCCAATTGACGTAGCCCTGGTTCAAGTTTCTCCACCTGATATTCATGGCTACTGCTCATTGGGCTTAGGTGTAGACATTGCCCGAAGTGCTGTCGATTCAGCCAAAATTGTAATTGCGCAGGTAAATCCCAATGTGCCCCGAACGCATGGTGATGGTATGATTCATATAAGCAGGCTCACGCACATGGTGTATGCTGAAGAGCCTTTGCCGGAAGTGGATTACGGTGCGAAACTAGGAGAGGAGGAGCTTAAAATTGGGCGTGTTGTGGCAGAACTTATTGAAGATGGAAGTACACTTCAGCTAGGTATTGGCACCATCCCCGATGCTGTCTTGAAAGCGTTAGGGGGGCATAAAGATTTGGGAGTTCACACAGAAATGTTCAGCGATGGCATTATAGAACTGATGCAAAATGGCGTAATCAACAATGCAAAAAAGAGGATTCACCCTCACAAAACAGTAACTGGTTTTGCCATTGGCACCAAACGATTATACGACTTTGTGCACGACAATCCGGCTATTGCTTTTCTTGATATCGACTATGTGAACGACCCCAATGTAATCAAGCGAAACCCCAAAGTGGTTGCTGTCAACAGTGCTATCGAGGTGGATTTAACAGGACAAGTTTGTGCAGATAGTATTGGCATCTATCAATACAGTGGCATAGGTGGTCAAATGGATTTTATAAGAGGTGCTGCATTGAGCGAAGGTGGAAAGCCAGTAATAGCTTTGACTTCAAGAACCAAAAAGGGTATCTCAAGATTGGTGCCTTATTTAAAAACTGGTGCTGGGGTTGTGACTACCCGAGGGCATGTGCACTATGTTGTAACAGAATACGGAGCAGCGAATTTGTATGGGAAAAACCTTCGTCAGAGAGCACATGCACTCATTTCAATTGCTCATCCTGATGATAGAGAGATGTTGGAGAAAGCTTCGTTTGAACGATTTATGCAGTTTTAAACATTAGACGTAACTCACCCACCATGCAGATTTGTTTCTGCTTTTTACCCGAGCAAACCAAACACAAATTGGGTATAGTACTACAACAACAAAAATCCAAACTGCGTAAACTACGGGAAGCCCGAATCCAAATGAATCTGGGTAACCTCTAAAACCTTGGCTTGTGTCTAAATCGGATAAGTTCCCTCCTCCAATGAAAAATGCCAGTATGTTTAACCCATGAATGAGATAAATATGAACGGCGTAGTAAAATAAGGGTACAGTTCCGTACACTTTCAAAACATGGAGTCCCGGCAGTCTGATCCATTCAAATAGCAGTAGAAGCCAACAAGTGATTCCAATGGTTACCAAAGTGTACAACAGTGAAGGAGGATACTTGTCAACGTCGAAAAAAGTATAGATTGAAGTGGAAGCTTCCTGATCCATAACCCATGGATTGGGGTCGCCATACAACCCAAGAAATCTGAGACCTATAAAGAGTGCTATTCCTCCAAGGCCTGCCCAAAATAATACTATAGCCCGCTTTTGGTGTGTTGCTGTAGTAAATAAAGGCCCCATACAATAGCCCAACAACATGATGCCAAACCAAGGCAAAGCTGGATAAACTACAAAAGCTAATCGATCACCCAATGGAATTGGGCCTCCTTGATGCAGTATTGCCCATAGATATGCTTTTGTTGAGTCTTTTTCAAAAATGACATTATCGAACAAGTTGTGGCAACCAATAATGAGTAAAGCAATAAACAGCAACACGGAACGAGGAAGACCAAAAATAAAGCCTAGCATTACCATGGAAAAACCTATGGCCCAAATTACCTGCAAGAAAAAATTCTCATAGTAGGGCGAAAATGTCCAGCCAAAAATGATGAGTGTATTTTCAAGTAGTATGAGCCACAAACCCCTGGAAATAAAATACCAGGACGCCTGCAATCCATTTACCCCAAGTTTTTGGGTATATAAAAATCCACCAATACCGGTAAGCAGCACAAATGCGGGCGCACACAAATGGGTAATCCAGCGGGTAGTGAATAACCAGGGTGTGGTTGTGGCAGCATCGAGTGGATCCAGGTGTAGTGACAACACACCGAAATGAAAATAATCTCTTGTGTGATCCAGAGCCATGAGCACCATCACCAAACCTCGCACGATATCTATGCTGGCAATTCTTTGGCGGGTGGATATTGATGCTTCCATTGGGGTAAATAAATGAAAAAGGCTGCTTACTTTAGTAAACAGCCTTTTATTTTTATTATAATGAAAGTTTAAACTACTCTAAGATGGTAATGGTTCCTTTGAAGACTTGCCCATTTCTGTTCTCTTTAAAGGTGAAGAAATAGGTTCCCGTTTTGTTGTTGCCTCCATCCCAAAGGTTGCCGTCGTTATAGTTTTTAATTTCAAATGCCTTTTTACCCCATCTGTCGAAAATGAGCAATTCATTCTCAGGGTACAAATTCAAATTGTCAATGTACCAGCGATCGTTTTGGTTGTCACCATTAGGTGTAATCACATTAGTAAACTTGAGGACGTTTTTGAAATCAACACAGATGGCGTTGGAATAAGCTAGTCGGTTTGTTCCTGTTTGAATAGCCACGATTCGATAGCATTGATTGAATCCTTCTCCACCGTTGTCTTTTTCAAAACGAACAACGCTGGCAGCAAGTCCTGACTCATACGGAGTAAAGCTACTTTCGCTGTCTACTTTGCGCAACAGGTTGTAGCCAGCCAAAGCAGGATTCCAGTTTTGATAAACGTTCCAATCCAGTGTGGTCAGTTTTATATTGTCAGGTCCCAGTGCAGTTGGGTTTTCTCTTCCGAAGCCATTGAGCAAAATTGTGTTTTGCGGAAGTGTGGTCAAAACAACATTACACAGATTTGAAGTCGACACCCTGTACTGGTAGGCTTTTTCTGAGGTATTGATGCTGTTGTCTGTCAACACTGTAGTTGTTTTGTTGATGTTGGCTTGAATGGTTTCCCAGTTATTCAAGCCATTTTCAGTTCGCTCAAGTGTCAGTGTTTCTAATAGATTTTCAGTGTTTTGTGCCGCAAAATTGATTTGGACCACCTTGTCGTCTTCTGGAAGGGTAGTAACAAGATCCATGTTCAGGTTTGAATTGTCATTTATCAAAGGCAATGTTGTGTCTTTCACACAGCCAAACTCGCTGATTTCACGCACACTCAAACTTCTATCGTTCGATTCTGACCAATTTACCCGAACAGCTGTTCCAGTTCCTGCTCCCTCGAAAGTTCCCCCATTCACTGTCCAGCTAAAAGTAGAAACTCCTGGGTAGTTTGGAGATGAACCTACGGTATAATTCCTGCCAGCTAGTATTTGTGGACAAATGGCGAAACTGTTGCCCGAAATAACAGGCCTCGGCAACGGATTCACATCTACAATGCGAGTGTAAGGGACACCAACACAACCTTGATCTGAAGTTTCTGTCACTGAGATGGTGTATGAGCCAATTCCAATCCAGCCAAGCACATAATTGCTTGTTCCTTGACCTCCTCTTTGAGTCCAACCATTTTCAGGGCTTACAAGCCAGGCATAGGTTGAAGCAGGGAAACCGGGAAGCGAATACACAATACTGTCGGAGGTTATGGAGCATGTAGAAGCTAAACCACCTATAGATAGGTCGGCCAATGGCGTTGGGTTTATTCTCACGATTAATGTGTCGGATTGGCCAAAGCACTGAACCGGCGTTGGCGGAACGGTAGATGAATCCAATGTACTGGCTACTTCTTCAACCCAAACACGCCCAAGCCCGTTAGTGATTGTCCAATCTAATGTAAAGGAGTTACCTGTGGTGTTGAATGAAGGAGGATTGCCGTTTATAGTTCTCCAAGTATATGTCGAATTAACAGAAGTAGGGGAAGAATATACCCTTTGCAAAGCCTGAGCCGAGCACAAAATGGAGTCTCCAACAGGTCTGCGAGGCCTCAAAATTTGATTGATCACAATGTTTGCTGAATCAGCTGGGCCATCGCATCCAAATGCATTTACAGGTACAAAACGTACTAAAGCATTGGCGTTTGTGGCTCCCCAGTTTACAGCCAAAACACTGCTTCCCTGGCCTGATGCAATAATTCCGCCGAGAACATTCCATTGATAGCTGCTTCCTGCAGGTGGTTCTGCAATAGTGTAGCGAATGCCGGGAGAGAACGGGCAAACAGTTGGTACAAATGGCTCAAGACGCACCCTGTCTGGTCTTGGTTGATGGGTGATTTGCACAGAATCAAGACTTTGACAGCCAGTAAGTATATTCGTGACTAAAACTGTTAAGGTATTGGTAGTTGTAGTGGTGGCTGTGAATATAAATCCTGGATTGGAAATTGCAGCATTGAATGTGGTAGTGGAGCTTGACCAACTGTATGTCCTGTTGGTTTCACCTGTTGTTCCAATTTGAACCGTATTTCCGGAACAGGTGGTGTCGTTTTCCCCGGCAATCGCAATCGGTAATGGCAAAATACTGATTACAATGGAATCAGCATTGCTGCAACCAGTGGCCAAATTTACAACACGAAGGAAATAAGTAGAATCTGCTGTGAGTTGTGTTGGATTCAAATTCGTATAAACAGGATTTGAAATTGTGGTATTGCTAAAACGAACACTCGCCGGGTTCCATTGGTAACCAAAATCTGCCACTGGGTCTGCACCCAGTTGCAAAGTATTTCCTGAGCAGAAACTTCGATTATTGCCAACCACAACAATTGGCAATGGATTTACTTGAATTGTGACTGTATCCCTGTTAGTACAAGTGGTGGTGGTATTGTTTACAATAAGAATATACCTGGAAAAAGTGGCCAGCTGAGTACCGTTTGTAAGCCTGGCAACCGGATTGCTTATCACATCAGATGATAATCCTAATGCAGGATTCCATACATAAGCGTGACTTGCTAAAGGGGAACTACCCAAATTGGTCGATTGTTGAGAACAAATCACCACTGTGTCTGTAAGCGAGGCTATGGCAATAGGCAGCGGTTTTATGGTAACAACTGCAGAATCTGCATTTTGGCAGCCAGTTTGGTTGCTTGTCTGCCTGATAACGTATTGTTGCGTTTGGTTTGCTCCACCAGTATTTGGATTTACAAGCTGCACCAGTGGATGAGCATTGCTTGCATTGTCCAATCCAGCAGATGGTGTCCATATCACTGAAAATCCGGAGCCAATGGGTGTGCCAATTCGGATGGTATCGCTAGAGCAAACGTCTAAATCTGGCCCTGCATTGGGCACAGGAAGTGGATTTACCCTGATGTTGATTGGTTTTTCATTCACGCAGCCTGTGTTGCCGATGGTAACCGTAAGTGTGTAAACTGTATCATAAGGTTGACCTGGATTGGCAGTTAATGAAATGCCTGGATTAGCAATTATTGCACTACTTAGACCTGCCACCGGCGACCAACTGTATCCATAACCTGTTACTGGATCTGCACCAAGAGGTAATGTAGCACCTGAACATAAGCTATCCCTATCGCTAAGATTCACAAGAGGCAATGGGTTGGTTTTCACATAAATAGTATCCCGGTTGATGCAGCTTGAGTTTCTGTTTTGCACCCGAACTATAAGCTGTGAGGTGGTTTGGGCTTGACCAGGGTTTACAATCTCAGCTTGCGTATTGCTTAAGGTGTCGTTTTCTACCAAGTTTGCCGGTGTCCAACTGTATTGGTGGTTGGCCAAAGAGCCACTTCCAATACCAATAGGAATATTTGAACAAGTAACTACCGTATCTGGCCCTGCTTCTGCAATGGGCAAAGGCTTAATGGTCAATACTACAGAATCAGCGTTTTGACATCCTGTCCTATTTAAAGTTGATCGAAGCACATAAGTAAAACTGGTGTCGGCACCTCCAGTATTCGGATTCAATCCAGAGACTTTGCTTATCGGGCCAAATACTATTCCAACACCTTCAGTGGGAATCCATGCATAGCTTCTGGTAAATAATTCATTATTAAGTGAACCAATATACGCACTATCACCTGAGCAAATACTCACATCCAAGCCAGCACTCACTACTGGAAGCGGATTAATGCGTAGGTTTAAACTATCTTCGTTGCGGCAATTGGTAACTGTATTAGTTACCACAAGTCTGTAGTTATTTATCAGCACATTGGTACCGTTGTTTACATTCGTGTAAATTGGATTGGCAACCGTGCTAGATGACAAACCTGCTCCCGGCGACCATTGGTAAGCTCTATTGATCTGGGAAGCGCCGCCTAAGGAAATGGATTGTCCTGAACAGATTGAATCGTTAACTCCAAGCACCACCTGCGGCAATGGATTTACTTTTACCTGGATAGAATCTGTGTTAGAACATGTTGTAGTAGGATTTACCGCCAATAGCCTGTAGGTGAAAACCAAAGGATCGGTGAACGAAGGGTTTGCCAAAGAAACTGTAGTAGTGTCGCTCGTTGGTGAAACTAGTCCTGTGGCTGGCGACCATAAATAGTTGACCTGAGCATTGCCTGTGGTGCCGATTAGAGTTTTTGCATTTGAGCAGATGGTTGCTGTGTCAGATCCTGCATTTACAACTGGCAACGGGTTAATGGTTAATACCACAGTGTCGGTATTTTGGCAATTGCTTGGGCCATGGGTTACTGTTTGTATGAAAGTACGCAACAAAGGATTGTTACTGCTATTTGCTATGGTGGCAAATGGATTGGCAATTGTATCGAAGTTCAAGCCTGAGTTGGCAGGCTGCCATGCATAGTTGTAGCGTGAAACCGGGCTGTTGCCAATCTGGAATGGTACATTGGAGCAAACAGATGTATCAGTTCCTGCAAATGCCACATTAGGTACAAAATCTAAGCGGGTAGTATCTCTGGACAAACATTGACCAGGGCCTCTGGACGAAACTGTATAAACTCCACTTTGAGTCGGTGTGGCAGAAACCGTAGCACCTGTTAGTGCCGACAAATTATTTCCGGTCCAGGTGTAGTTGTTAAAACCTCCCGAGCCTGCAAGATTTATGCTGGCACCCTGGCAAACAAAAGCTGAATCGCCAGTACTAATGTTAACTACTGGTACATTTACGAAAACAATATTCCTGCTCACTGAGTCTTTGCAACCCTGACCTGAAGTAGCTATAAGTCGGATAGTTCCAGGATTTTGAGCCCAGTTTACAATTACATTAGATCCAATTCCTGTTCCAGCAATGATGCCGCCAATAGCTTTCCATTGCAATGAATTAGGCGGAGCGTTTGAAACTACATTGTAAGCCGCAATGCTGCTGTTGCTGCATACCGAATCGAGACCAACAATTGGGGCAGGAGCCTGAAAGGGCAAAACATTTATTAAAATGGTGGCAGAAGCAGTTTTTGGTGGACAGCCTCTATCTGAAAATTTGATATTTACGGCAAAGGCTCCTCTGATTCCACAAGTGGTTTTCCACTTAAAAGTACTTGAAGCAGCTGTAGCTCCTTGCACATCTGGAAACGTAGCCAATGGTCCATTGTACCCATTTGTGCCTTCCAGGATATCGCCCGAAGTTTCAATGAATACACTATCAGGATCTACTGCACCTACATTAAAAGTGAGTGAGTCACCTTCAAAAATTGTATAAGTATCGATTAAGGTTGAGCCAGGTGCGCCTCCATTTCCAATAGGGGTAGGATTATCTTCGCAAACTTGTGCCAAAATCAAAAACTCCCGTCGGGTAGTACTCAGCAAAACTTCAACGCCTGATGGCAAAGTTCGAAACTCCTGAATTTGAATGGTGACTACATAGCTTCCGGGTGCTGTTATAAAATATTTTGTGAGCCCTGTTGTTGAGTTTATGCTCGCAAAGCCTGAATTTCCAAATGGATTGTTGGCAGTGTAGGTTGCAAGAAATTGAGCCAGAACAGGTTGCTCGTAAAACGAATTTCCTGGAGGTGGTAATTGATTAAGATTGCCAGCTCCACCAAAAGGTGTTGTAAGACTATAAATAAGTTTATCGCCGTCAGGATCTGAGGCATTGTTGATAATAGAAACTGTGTCGTTTAAACAAATGAAAGGAACAGCATCATCGGCAAATTGCGGGCTGCTGTTGGGTAGAATGGGCGAAGGAATAAACGCCCAATACACATTGCCGGTAGAGCCTGGGTTTACCAAATTGGTAGTTATGTCGGATCGACAACAAGACTGAAAAGTGCAGTAATAACCCGCATTCGGGCTTCCCAAATTGGCTGGTAAAGGTAGATTTACATCAAAGGTATAATCGTTTACAGCAATAGCGATTTCATCCAAACCCGGAACGTCGCAAGTGGGCGGTTTTGGAATCACATAAGTAGGAATGGTACATGGATTGGTCTCATTTGGAATGCTAACCCTGAGTATTTCAGCCGTGGTGCTTCCATCAAAAATCCTGATTCTGGGGTTGTTGCCAAAGTTGCCGCAAGAGAAACTACTGGTCGGGCCCTTGTCCACATATCCTTTTAACCTGAGTTGATATTGAAAAGGGGCATTAGCCGGGCCATTTGCGCCAATGTATCTGTAGGTTAATTCACCTCCCAATACGTGAGTTGCTTGTGTTTGTTGGCTAGCAAAAATGGCAATGATGCCGATAAGCCATAAAATTCTATTCATTTGAAGCGGATTGATGCCCTTTTATTGTTTAATGATTTTAGCTTTTTCAATTGTATTGCCATTCGTCAACAGGAGCATGTAGACGCCTGCCGGCAGGTTTGTAGTTTGCAAATCCAATTGGCTTTTCGCTGAAGTGCCTTGTTGAACAACTTGACCAACATGTGTCATCAGTTGCCAGTTGAAATTATTATGGTGGGTGCGAACACTAACATTCCCTTGTGTAGGATTTGGAAATACCTGTAAACCTTTATCTGCCATATTGTTTTCCTTACCCGTAACCAAATCTACAACAATTGAGTAATCTTCGGCTTGGCCAAAATTCATATTCTGACAAGCGTTCAAGGTTGGGAGTTGAATTTGTGGATCTGCTATGATGCGCATGCGTAATGCTGTGTTTTGAAGGGCTGTTTCAGAAATGGTAACTTGTGCACTTTGATTTTGAACTCCCTGAAAAGCTGCAACCTGTTCATCTTGGTCGAATGTTCCATTTCCATTGAAATCTATAAAGGCTTTTATGTTATGTCTGATATTTCGAGTGTTAACAGAAAGTGTATACGTTCCTCCTCTGGCTACAAGCCCTCTTGCAGAACATGTAAACTCTTGATAACCGAGATTTGAGCCTCCAGATTGATTGTTGATGCCTGCAAAGTTGACATTGAAAATACCTGTGTTTGGATTCGTGGTCTGCAAGGTTGTTGGTGTGCATTGTGCTGGAACAAGACCTAGCGGATTGATGATGGTAATGAAGTTTTCTCTCACCAGTGTATCTGAACCGAAATTGTTCGTTGTTATCAAGGTTACGGTGTAAGTACCGGCAGTGCTGTAATTGTGAGTAGGATTTCGTTGGGCCGATGTGTTTCCATCTCCAAAGTTCCATAAATAGGTAATTGGATTGTTCAACGAAGAATCTCTGAAGGCAATCACAGTTTGACAGGTTACAGTAACATTTGAACCAAAATAGGTTACTGGTGGTGTGTTTTGGTTTCTGATCACTACCGAGTAGTCCTCAACTTGCCCATTCTCAGGTTGGTAGCATGGGCCACTTATCGTATTTCTTCCATCTGCAATAAACCGCATTCGAAGCGCAATTCCCTGGACTGCAGTGGCAGGGGGTGTAAACGAAAAGGTCTGAACTCCCTGTGCATTGTTGTTGTATATCTGCTCATTGGCCTGAAAGCTTCCATTGTTGTTGTAGTCAATATAAACACGCAAGTTTTCCTGAGTGACTAGTGAAGTGGTAGCCCGCACCTGATAAAGTGTGCCTTCAATGACAGTGGCTTTGTCTGAGCAGGCAAAGTCTTGATACCCAGCCAATCCGTTTTGCGAACTGTTGTTCAAATTGGCAAAGGTAACATTGGTAATGCCCCACTGTTGCGGGTTGTTTTGCCTATTCTGCGTTTGGGGCGAACAGCTCGGCGGAAGCAAACCTTGGCCATCGGTGATGGTGATGAAGTTGGTTCGCACCAATGTATCGCTTCCGAAGTTGTTGGTGGCAATCAATATCACAGTGTACACGCCAGGTGCTGTATAGTTGTGTGCTGGATTTCTTGCAGCAGACGTGCCGCCATCGCCAAAATTCCAAGACCAGGATGTGGGTACATTGGTTGAAGAATCTGTAAATACAATTCTGGTATAACAAGTGATAGGAGTTGCAGAGCCAAATTGAGCCACCGGAGCTGACACATTCTGGTTGATAACAACGCTGTAATCTTCTACCTGACCGGTGAAAGGGGACACACAAGACCCAATGGCGTTTGCATTTACATCTGATATTACCCTCATTCTTAATGCTGTTCCCTGGAAGGTAGTCAAAGGCAAAGTGACATTGGATGAATGCAAAAAGTTGTTGTTGCTTTGCAACACCAGCTCACTGTTTTCAAACGTGCCGTTGTAGTTGTAGTCAATCCAGGCTCTTACAGATTCTTGCTGCTGGTTTCCGGTTCTTACAGTGAGCGTAACAGTACTTCTTTCAATAAGGGTGGCACGTTGCGAGCAGGCAAAATCCTGGTATCCGGCAATTGCACCTACCGAAGTGTTGTTGATAGAGCCAAAAGTAACATTGAATATTCCTCGGAGTGCTGTTGGGTTTTGGGTTTGTGGAGTGCAAGGTGCAGGTCTCAAGCCATTGCCAGGCGTGATTGTGATGTAGTTGATTTTTGTCAATGAATCTGATCCGAATGCGTTCGATACCACCAGTTTAACTGTGTAAACACCTGTGTTGGCATAAGTATGAACAGGATTTTGGAGCGGAGAAACATTGCCATCACCAAAAGACCATAGCCATGAAGTCGGGCTGAAAATGGTGGAATCTGAGAAAGATATGGTAGACAAACAGGTGTTGGTTGTGCTTGCGCCAAATGCCACCAAAGGAGGTCGGGTTGTTGCGGCAACAATCACAGATAAATCTACCACCTGCCCAAAATTAGGTTGGGTGCATGGCTGCAAATTCGGGTTGTTGAAATCGGTCGAAACCCGCATTCTGAGTGCTAAATTTGATACAGCAGTGCCAGGTACCGTGAAAGAAACTAAATGGTTTCTGCCTACATTCACAGACGTTAATATCAATTCACTTTCTTCAAAAATTCCGCTGTAGTTGTAGTCAATCCAAACCCGTACATTTTGTGGTGTGTTTGTTCCGGTAGTTATAGCCAGAGTATAGCGGTTGCCTTGTTCTAAGTTGGCACGTTGGCCGCAACTTACATCGGTGTAGTCAAACGTGTTTGTAGCAAAATCTAAGTTTGCCAATTCCACCCTGCGGATGTTGATCTGGAATTGTGGATTTGGATTTTGAGTTTGCGGCGAGCATGAAGCTGCCAGTAAACCCTGTCCATTTATAATGGTAATCAGGTTGGTTCTCTCCAAAGAATCAACCCCTGAAGGATTGGAAACTTTTAATTTGACAGTGAAGGTTCCAGTAGTTAGGTAAGTATGGGTAGGGTTTTGTTGCGTAGAAGTATTGCCATCGCCAAAAGACCAAAGCCAGCTTGTCGGGCTGTAAAAAGTAGAATCAACAAAAGATATGGTGGACACACAAGCAGTAGCCTGAATAAACCCGAAATTAGCCTGCGGAGCCCGGTTCGGATTTACCAATAAAACCTGATAATCTTCTGCCTGCCCAAGCTGGAGATTGGCACATGGATTGGGATTTGTTTCCAGGTTATTGTCAGAAATGATGCGCATTCTGAGTCCAACTCCAGTTACTGCAGAACCAGGGATTGATACCAACGATGTGAATACATTCCTGGTGTTGTTTGCTGAGGCCACCAACTCATTTGCTTCAAAAGTGCCTGAGTTGTTAAAGTCTATCCATGCCCTGATGCTTTCAAAGTTATTGGCACTTACAGTTACCGTAAGCGTGTAAGCCGTGTCAATTTTGAGAGCTGGAGCAGAAAAGTTGCAGGTGAAATCCTGATATCCGGCAGATGCATTGGCAGAGGGGTTGTTTAAAGTGCCTAGCTGAACCCGGGTAATTCCAAAATTACAACAGAAATTTGTGGTAAGTGGTTTGCAAGCTATTGGTTTTAAGCCTGTTATCTGTGTTACATTGATCAGGTTGGTTCTTGTGAGCGAATCAGCGCCAAAACCATTTATTACTTTTAGGCTGATGGTGTAAGTTCCCGTCGTGGAGTAGGTGTGCGATGGGTTCTGCAAAGTTGATGTGGTGCCATCGCCAAAATTCCACAAATAACTGCTGGGCGAATTGAGAGATGTGCTGGTAAAGTTGATAAAGCCTGTGCAGCTCAGTGTGTCACTTACTGTAAACCGGGCAACAGGAGGGAAAACGTTTTCCAAAATGATAACTCCATAATCTTCAGCCTGCCCGAATTCAATATTGCCACAAGGAGTTATTTCGACGCCACCTTGTTGTGCTCTCGACGCTACCCGTATCCTTAGCGCCCGGTTGAAAACCGAATTCGAAGGAACAATAAATGAAACTGTGTGTGTTCGCAGAGCAGTTGATAATAAAATACGTTCATTGAGGGAAAACGCACCATCGTTGTTGAAGTCGATCCAAGCAGCAGCAATTTCAGGATTCGACTGGTTGGTGGTTACTGTTAAGGTATAGTTGTTTCCGGACAATAGCGTAGTTTGGGCCACACAAGTAAAGTCTTGGTATCCTTCAGCAGCAGAGGCACTGGAGTTGTTGATGTTGGCCAGGCTAACATTAAAAATACCAAAAGTTGGAAACGGTCGCACAGAAGTAATGGCACAAGCAGCTACAGGGGCCTGTAAAAATTGGGCAGTGCCAGTTATAGTTACAGAGTCAACGCCAAACAAACCTATTACTTTCAATTTCACATCGAAAACGCCAGTTTGAGTGTAAGCATAGGTGATTGAAGGCGAAGACGTTGTATCAGAATTTCCGTCGCCATAAAACCAAATATATTGGGTAATGATGTTTTGTGAGGTGCTTACAAATGTTTTAGAAGAATCGCAAGCCGAATTTGTGTTTACCACAAACGATGCGATGGGAGGAAGTGTGTTTTCCCTTATTACCAAGCTATAATCTTCAACCTGGCCTCGTGTTGGGTTGGTGCATGGCCCAAAAGGATTGCCAGCAAAATCGGAAATGACTCTTATCCTCAATGGCTGATTTAAAGTTACACCTGTTGAAGGGATTTGAATAGTTCCTGTTGGGTTTATGGCGTTGAGCGCCTCAAAAGCAAGTTCATCTGCCGAGAAAATTCCATTGCTGTTGTAATCTATCCAGATGCGGGTATCTTGCTCGAGGGTAGGGTTTGTACTCACGCTCATTGGGTAGCGAACGGCCAGTACGCCAAAGCCTCGTTGGGTACAAGTGAAATTTTGGTAGCTGCCTACGGCGCTGTTGTTGTTGATGCCAGCAAAAGTGAAATTGGTGATACCATATCCGCAGCATTGCTCAACCGTCACCGGATTGCAACTAGCTACCACAGGCACTGTATCGTTGTAGTTGATATAATTGATTCTGGTCAACGAGTCAGCACCGAAAATATTTTCAACTTTTAGTTTTACTGTGTATCGACCACCCACGGTGTATTGGTGGGTTGGATTAGTCTCAATCGAAAATTGACCATCTCCAAAACTCCAAAGCCAGCTATCAGGCCCATTGATAGATTGATCTGTGAAGCGAACGCTCCCTGTACATGAAATGGTGTCGGGAGAAGTGAAACGAGCTTGAGGCGGAAGTGCATTTACACCGGCAGAAATGCTGTAGTCTTCAACCTGAGAAAATTCTGGAGTAGAACAAGGTGTTGGAACAGCCGATGAAAAACCATCTGCTGATATCCTCATTCTCAAAGGTAGGTTTTGAACAGCATTAGAAGGAATAGTAAAATTGCCAGCGTGTAGCTGAAGATTGTTTGAAGTGAAAACCAACTCAGTAGTGGCATTGAACACGCCATCGTTGTTGTAATCGATCCAAATTCTTACATTTTCGTTTAATGAATTGCCTGTTCGCACAGATATCGACACTGGCTGGTTGATGGTGAGTGCTTGTGTGCCCAGGCTGCAATAATTTTGGTAGCCATCTGGACTTCCGGCTGTCACATTGTCTATTCCTGCAAAGGATACCCGATAAATGCCGCCTCCAAAAGCGGGTGCAAGCGGGTTAGAAGCACCTCCAGGTGTGCAGGAAGCATTGATAGGACATTGAGAAAAACTGGTCTGAGGTAGTGAAAAGAAGGAAATAGCCAACAACAAAGAGGCAATAATCCAATGAGATTTAGCGTGCATGGATGGGTAGAGGTGGCGTAGGTAGCGTCTTAATTCGATGTCAAAAATAGTGTAAAATGGTTTATAAACTTTCATATACACCTTTGTTGTAGAATAAGACATTTGATTTGAACTAAGTTTTGCTTTGGCAAAGACAACAGCACAAGGCAAAGGGTTGCAGTATTTGAAAAATAAATGTGGAGGAAAAGGCAATAGAAATGATGAGCTATCAGGTTGAAATTTTACCTGGTTGGGTAAGGAGGCTCTTTATATGATTAAAATTCCAACTGAAGATTTTTCGAGGGATGGAATTTATTGTATTTTGGGTCAGAAGCTTGGTGTTTGCAGAAACGTATTGGGATTCTTACATGAGTGTTTGAAAGGCCATGCCATTATCTCGAAGGGTTAAGCTAATCCACGAAATAGTCTTTGCCATTTTTCGTCGCCTTTAAACCATTTCCAGACCTTTTTCACCCACCAGGTTCTTAAAATCACGAAGTTTGGTTCAGCAAATGCGCAACATTTTTACCGTCCCAAATTCCTTCAAACCTGTAAGGTATAAAACGAGCAAACATTTCTTCCTGATACCAGTCCAGTTTTCTGGTTAGTAAAACAACCTCTTTGTGATTTGGATTTTTGTAGGCATAGTCAAGCATTTCAGCCTGTGTTTGCCAAATGCTTATGGTGGCTTGTTGAATTAATGGCCACTCGCCAACGCCAATAGAGAACGAAAGACCATCGTATTTTTCTAAACTTTGGCTCACCTTACCTACTTTGCTCCAAAAAGACCATAATTTCTTTATCCGAATTCTTGCCCGTGTCAATACTAAAACAGGCTTGTCCAGAGCTAATTTTGTGTTTTTTAAAAACGGTTGAATTCCGTCCCAACTGCCATGCGATTCAGCAGAATTCAGATAGACAGTAAACTGCTCTGTACTTCTTTTTTGATACGCTTTAAAAAATGGGTTTTCTTTAAAAAAATCGAAAGTGCTTGCTTCCGACTCCCAAACACAAAAAAGGACATAGGTTCCGAAATTTGGTATAGCACTGAAACCATTTTTAGCGCCTGAGCCTAATATCTTATAAAAAGTTAACCCACTGACAGATTTTAATGCTTGGAGGCCTATTTGCATTTGCTTGAAAGCCCACCATTTGTTAGCAAGACTTTCAACCTTAAAAAATGTACATGTAGTTATCTGATTCATCATTTCGAAAAGGTTTTAGGGGCCTAATATTTTAAAAGCAAATACTTACTTTTTTTCAATCACTACCAATTGTATGCCCATTGGAAAAACTGTTTCGAAAAGAAAGAAAGGAAAGCTTACTATTTTCAAAAACACCAATGGCCAAAACTCTTTTTCCATCGAAGAACCCCAGTTTATTTGCTTTTGTTCCATTCTGCCAAGCCACCACAGTGTAAATGCATCCATGGTGCCATACCTGAGATGTTTGGTTATTTTCCATTTATCGCTGGTAAATAAGGCATGAAAACCTTTTTCAGAAAAAAGTGTGAGGTGTCTTGGACTGTGCCAACCTTGCCAAAATTGTTTTTGTGCGTTGGCGCTTATGCTTTTGTAGTCTGGCACTTCTACAATGAGCTTGCCTCCGGGTTTCAAGCATTTGTACAGCTTTTCTATTGTTTCGTGCGAACGATAATCATGTTCAAGGTAATGCCAAAGCGTAATTACATCGAAAAAATGGGTGGGTTCAAACGCATCAAGGGTTGTTTTTATGAGGACTATTTTATCGAAAGAGCCATTTTTCCAACCATTGTCGGAAAAATCGATACCCGTACATGTTGCGTGTAATTTTTGCTGAACCAAAACCAGAAAGCTAGGATTCCCGCAACCCACGTCCAGCATGCTGAAATCCGTTTTGCCTTTTGTTTCATTAGCCACAATATGAACCCTTTTTGCGTCTAATTTTCTTTGGCTATTTTCAACAAAAGAGCTGAATTTACCCCACGCTGCCGACCCTTGATATGGCAGGTAACTATCTGTATAATAGTTATTTAATTCAGATTCTTTTACACTATTTGTTAAAAAAACAGATTCACAGGTTAAGCACTTGCTAAACATATAGCGTTCTTCATTTTGCTTATGCATCAAGGCACGGGTAGCCATAAAGTGCGAATGATTGTTGCTTTTGCAAACAGGGCAACAGACAGATTGAGCTTGATTCAAAATTTAGAAATGTAATTGCTTAAAGTGAAGCTGACCTTGAATACCCAAAAGCCACGAAAGGTAGCTTGCATCTATTCATTTGCTCAGAATAATTTTGTTGGCACGATAAAATGTTCCATAAAATGGCGGTATTCGTTTAGCTTATGCTTAACAACGGCTTCACCAAGAAAGTTCGGAATAGTCTTTTTCCTTGATTGGGTTAAAAACAAGTCTTTCGATTTTGGTGAGACAGTCAGGAAAGATGGTATAGCTATATTCATACCCTGCAAATGGATGTTGGGATTTTTAGTCTGTCGCCTGGTTTCTTTCTAACCTGAATGCTGCTGAGGGGTTCACATGCTTTTTCAATATTCTGCTTCCTTCTGTTCGCACAGCTTTAGTCTTTCTGAAACTCCAAACCACATCGCTGGCTACCTTTCGGGTGGCCTCAATATCTACAATAGGCTTTGGGTATTCTTTGCCTACAACGACGTTGTAAAGATTTTGTTCCAACACAGTCATTTTCCAGGGTTCATGTATGAATTCTACTGGAATATCTTTTAATTCAGGAATCCAGGTTTTGATAAAAACACCTTCAGCGTCATGCTCTTGAGAGTTTTTTATTGGATTGTAAATCCGAATGGTATTAATGCCCGTAACCCCCGATTGCATTTGCAATTGTGGGTAATGAATGCCGGGCTCATAGTCTAAAAATTGTTTGGCCAAAAAATGCAATTCCCGCCAGTCTTGCCAAAGATTAAAAACAAAAAACGAAACCACCATAGCCCGCATTCTGAAGTTGATGTAACCTGTTGCCGCAACACAACGCATGCAAGCATCGACTATCGGAACGCCTGTTTTTCCGCTTTGCCATGCCAATATGTAGGCTTCGTTTTTAGGTTTCACCAAAGTGTCGTAAGCCTTATTTACGTGTTCAAATTCCATGCGGCATTCGTCCTCAAATTTTTGCATAAAATGGCAATGCCAATGCAAACGTGAAATGAAATTTGAAAGGGCTCTTTTGTTGCTTGCATGCGGGTAGTGCTGCATGGTGAGCTGATAGACCATGCGCATGCTTATGTTGCCATAGCTGAGGTAGGGCGAAATTCGACTGCAACCCGTTCTGCTCAAGGCTGGCTTGGAGATGAATTTGGAATAATTCAAATAACGCCCTTTCAGAAAACTTTGTAAATATTTCAACGCATATCTTTCGCCTCCGGGTTGAAAATTATTGTTCTGGCTTGTAATGGCAGTATCCAGTTCCGGGCCTTTTATCGACTGGTAAACAGAAGCTTCCAAAGCCAATATATTCCAGTTTTGATAGTCGACTATGTTGGGCGCTTCCTGCATTTTTTGTTTCCATCGTTGCTCCCAATCTTTTCTTGATTTTAGTTTTCTAATCACTCCATTATGCTGAAATTCTGTCCATTCAATGTTGTTATCCAAACAAAATTGCTTTATACTTATGTCTCTGTCGTAAGTTATTTTGTTTCCAATTTCTTGGTGTGAAAAAATATTTTTGATATTGAATTGGGCTGCAAGGTTTTGGAAAACAGAAATGGCTTCGTCATGAAAAACATAAAGCTGCTCATTCAAATCTGAAAGTTTTAATTGCATGTCCTGCAATGATTGATACACAAATCGCCAATGACGCACATCGCTATCGGCATAGTTCATGATCGAAGGCTCAAAGCAGTAAACAAGCAGAACAGGCAAGCTTTGCTTTTGCGCAGCATGTATTGGTTGGTGATCTGTAAATCGCAAATCTCTTTTAAACCATACAATGGCAATATCTTGCTTCGCTACATTTTCAACTACCATTTATTTGTGCTTGCATGGCCTGATTTTTCAATCGAACTGGTTTCGCAGTATCCTTCCAATCAGGCAACAGCTGTCGTGTTTGTTTGATTTAAAGCAACAAATCCATCTATTGTTTTCATCTTTTCAATAAGCAGCATGCTACCAGAAATTGGAATTGTATTTTTATGCGAGTAACTTTTGTCTGTTTCGGTTTCAAATCTGTTTGCTAAAGCCCGGGCTCAAGTGAACCTTTCACTTTTTCCGTTTTTTTGATTTGAAAATAGGCGCTACAATTTTGCTTTGCGAAGACTTGAAGCTATGGCATGAGTTTCGTTCTTATTTGCTAAACGAAAGCTGATAATCCTTGCTCAATGCTTCAAGCAATTCGTTGCTCGGTTCAACTTTAAATTTATTCACCACAACTGGTAAAGAAATATCTGTTCCATGGGTGAGCATAAGCCTGAATGTGGACCTGCCCGGGTGGCTTGCTATCAACTCAAAGAATCTTTGGGAGCCCTCGCTGTCAAGTTGTTCCACAGGTATGTACACATCTATTGATTTCAAAAACCTAGATCGCACCTCGCTGAGCAAGGCCACGTC
>JBBRCC010000008.1:0-69104 GCA_038205175.1 Cytophagales bacterium
AAAATGATTTTGGTCCTTTAGATACAAAAGATGGGTTTCTTTCATGGTTTTCTATCAGTGCATACTATAAAATAGTTCCGGACAAATCAGCACCTTCCATGCTCGTCATCAATGGAGCCAACGATTATATTGTTTCTTTAGATAACGCTGCAAGGTATGTGGCCAAACTACAGAATATACAACAGAGTGATCGTCCTTCTTTATTTATGGTTGATTGGAAGAATGGTCATGATCGAGCCGGAACTGAAGATGAAGATATTCTTCGCATTTGGAAGTTTCTTTTATGGCAAGTAGGACATGAAGATTTTCAATTAAAATGAGTTTAATATCATCAAATATACTATCGCCAACATTCATCCAGGTAAGCGAAAGCCCCCACAAAAGCCCCCTATCGACAATCTGATTGGGAGCCCCGCCAAGTCGGGATAATGGAACATTGACTCGTCCTAAAAAAAGTTTACAGATTAATTGATTAATCATTAGTCAATTTCAAGGACACCTAGTGATAGAAAATCCTTCATAATGGCTTGAATCTGAATAACTACTTTTTTCAGCAAGCCCTATCTATGTCTGATTATGAATGCACTCATATCAAAAAAGTAATGATTTGATTCTCGAAATCTGACTTTTAAACTCAGAACTCCACCTTGCTATACACCTCATCTAGCAACAGATCGCAGCCTTCGAAGTCTAACTTTTCATCAGGTCTTTCGTAAGTATGGCTTAGCCATTCGGTTTCGGACAACCGTGTTATGATTTCTATTTTTTTCTTAGTGCTATGAACCAATACATATTTTCGGCAGCCAGGAATGGTTTTGTAGCAGTCGAGCTTAAAAGTGCGGACAAACGTTTCGGTAGATTCAGACAGAATCTCAATGATGATTTTAGGGTTGGTTAAGGCTTAGAGTCCAGAAGGAGAAGTTTCGTATTGCTCTTTTTTGCAAACAATGAATAAATCAGGGAAATAATAATTGCCGTAGGTTCCAGCCTTTACCAGAAGATCACTAACCCTTCGCTTCCAGGCAGGGAAACAACCGACCCAAAATGGTTGCATGAATTTTAGCATGATTTGGCTGAATCCCAGCCATAGCCACAATTTCGCCATAGTGGTATTCAATCTTTTGGGCAGACCCTTCCAGCGCTGTGAAATAGTCCTGCATCGAAACGGATGTTGTGACTTTCATTGAAAAGACATCAATACAAATATATTGAATGCGCTGAATATGACGAATCGCTACTCGCTTACTATACAGCAAATGTGAGCATCGAGGATTGTCGGATTTCACGGTTTAATAACCATTTTCTACCTTGTTTGATATACCTATGCCATCTTGAAATCCTTATAATCTGTGTTTAAAACATCTGTTATCAATACCTTTGACCTGTCAAAAGGCGTTTATTCGGAATTGATAAACCAAAACGGACTACTTTTCGAAGGTCGGTTTATTATAGCCCAATAAGTTTTTGACACTGGATCAAAGCTATTTCCATGAAACTATTCATTGTAAAAATTGGAGGAAACATACTCGACCATCCGGCAAAGCTGGCAAGTTTTCTGGCTGACTTTTCAGTCATTTCAGAACCCAAAATACTGATTCATGGCGGAGGAAAAATGGCTACTGATTTGGGCAAAAAACTAGGCATAGAACCCAACATGTATGACGGCCGGCGAATAACCGACAGGGCTACGCTAGACTTGGTAACCATGGTGTACGGCGGCTTGATCAACAAGCAATTGGTGGCGCAACTTCAGGCACTAGGCTGCAATGCATTGGGTCTCACTGGTGCAGACGGAAATGCGGTTTTGGCCACCAAACGTCCGGTGAAGGATATGGATTATGGTTTTGTGGGCGATGTAGAAAAAGTGAATGCCCCATTTCTAGCAAACTTATTGACCAAAGGTTTTTTACCTGTTTTTGCACCACTTACCCACGACGGAAAGGGCAATTTGCTCAACACCAATGCCGATACCATGGCAGCCGAGATAGCCAAAGCTTTAACAAATCAATTTGAAATAGCTTTGGTGTATTGCTTCGAAAAGAAAGGCGTGTTGCGAGATGTGGCTGACAACAATTCGGTGATTGCCAGCATGAACAAAGCCGAATTTGAGCAATTGAAAAAAGAAGGAATAATAGCTACCGGCATGATTCCCAAGCTCACAAATGCCTTTGCAGCCATAGAGGCAGGTGTGAACCAAGTAGTTATTCTGGAAGCCGGAGAGCTAAAATCTATTTTTCAGGGCCAACCCACAGGAACAAGTTTATGGAAAGCATAAAAGAACTGACACATCTGCTCCAAACGCTCATCAGCTCTCCATCTATCAGCAAAGATGAAGACCAAACAGCTTGGGTTTTAGCAGATTTTCTGAAAGATAATGGTATCTCATATCACATTAAAGGCAATAATGTCTGGGCATACAACAAACATTTTGACCCGGGTAAGCCAAGCATTCTGCTCAACTCTCACCACGATACCGTGAAGCCAGTTCAAGGCTACACCCGTGACCCCTTTTTGCCCACCATTGAAGACGGAAAACTTTACGGCTTGGGCAGCAACGATGCCGGAGGGGCATTGGTTTGTTTGCTTGGGGCATTTTTGCATGTCTACGAAAATGAAAACCTGAGTCATAACCTGATTTGGGCAGGAACGGCTGAAGAAGAAATTTCTGGAAAAAACGGCATTGAATCCATTTGGAACGAGCTACCTGAAATTGCTTTTGCCATTGTAGGTGAACCTACGCTGATGCAGATGGCCATTGCCGAAAAAGGACTGCTGGTGCTTGATTGCGTGGCCCATGGAAAGCCAGGACATGCGGCAAGAGAAGAAGGGGTAAATGCCATATATGAAGCACTCGATGATATCAAATGGTTTCAAACTTTTCAGTTCTCCAAGGTTTCGCCTATGCTTGGGCCGATAAAAATGACGGTAACCATAATTCAGGCCGGAACGCAGCACAATGTGGTGCCCGGAGCGTGTGAATTTACAGTAGATGTTCGCCTCACCGAGAAATACACACCCGAAGAAGCACTGGAAATCATTGGGCAACATGTGAAAGCAGAAGTGAAGCCAAGATCGACCCGGTTGAGGCCATCTTCTATATCAATGAGCCACCCCATAGTACAAGCAGGACTCGCTTTAGGTCGCAAAACCTATGGCAGCCCCACCACTTCCGACCAAGCCTTGATTCCAGTGCCTTCCCTTAAAATGGGCCCCGGCGATTCTACACGCAGTCATACGGCTGATGAGTTTATTTATGTTGATGAGTTGGAAGAAGGATTACAGCTATATAAACAATTGTTGGAAACCATACTTTTGCCATAAATGAACAAACGCAATAAAATCTGGGACAAAGGACAAACTACACACCCTGATGCAGAACGATTTACTGTTGGAAACGACCGGTATCTCGACTTGCGCCTGGCCCGCTGGGATGTGCTAGGCTCCATGGCGCACGTAACCATGCTGGAGTCGGTGGGCTTACTTTCCAACACAGAGCTCAACTTGCTGTTGCCAGAATTAAAAGCCATTTTAACCCGAATAGACGAAGGGAAGTTCAGCATTGATGCAGAAGTGGAAGATGTTCACTCGATGGTTGAAGCCCTGCTCACAGAGAAACTGGGCGATGTTGGCAAAAAAATACACAGCGGCCGCTCCCGAAACGATCAGGTTTTAGTGGATCTGAAACTCTATTTCCGCCACGAAATCAAAGAAATTACCGGGCTGGTTGAGCAGCTTTTTCAGGTTTTCATACAGCAAAGCGAAAAAAATAAGGCATATCTGCTACCTGGGTATACGCATTTGCAGGTAGCCATGCCTTCTTCGTTTGGACTGTGGTTTGGGGCTTATGCCGAAAGCTTGTCCGACGACATGCACCAACTACTGGCCGCATGGAAAATCTGCAACAAAAATCCCCTGGGTTCTGCCGCAGGCTATGGTTCATCATTTCCTCTGAACCGAAAATTGACGACTAATTTGCTATGTTTTGAAAGCTTGCATTTCAATGTGGTAAATGCCCAAATGAGCCGAGGGAAAACCGAAAAAGCCTTGGCAAACTCCCTTACAGCCATAGCCTCTACCATCGGAAAATGGGCCATGGATTGCACCTTGTACCTTAACCAGCAGTTTGGGTTTATCTCTTTTCCAGATTCGCTTACGACGGGCAGCAGCATTATGCCGCACAAAAAAAACCCCGATGTGCTCGAACTGATCAGGGCACAGTGCAACCGAATTCAGGCTCTGCCAAACCAAATAAGTTTGCTTACAGGCAATTTACCTTCAGGCTACCACCGTGACAATCAGCTGTTGAAGGACCTTGTTTTTCCAGCCATAGACCAGATGAAAGATCTGTTGAAAATGGCTCATCTCATGCTCTCAAACATCAAGGTGAAAGAAAATCTGATGCAAGACGAGGCTTTCAAATTTGCCTTTAGCGTAGAAGAGGTTAATCGTTTGGTGCTTAGCGGTGTGCCTTTCAGAGACGCTTATAAAACAGTAGGTCAGCAAATAGAATCAGATCAATTTGAGGCTCCCACGACTATAAACCACACCCACGAAGGAAGTATCGGCAATTTGTGCTCACAAGAAATTAGCGCTGAATTTGAGACAGTTAAAGCACAGTTTGGATTCGAAAAAGTGGAGAAAGCACTTGGGAAATTGCTTAGATAGTTGAGGCTGAAGTGAATGAATTGTTGACTTGTTGCCGTGTAGAAGCAAAGCATGAGGCCAATAAAAATCAATATTGTAAACACTTCTCATGACTGATTTTCGTTACCGAAACAATCTAAATGCGCTTCCCTGGCGCCATCTTAACGATATGTTTTAACCTAAAATTGACTGATTTTGAAAGTATTCAACCGATATTTCTTGATTTTTCCTACCTTTAAGAAAACCCAATTTTTTATTATGAAAACGCTTATTTTTTCCCTCATCATTGTTGCTCTTTTCGCTCAAGTTGGCTATGCCCAGGCACCTCTCAAGATAGGCGGTAACCAACTCAATGTCGGTGTTGGCATTTCAGGCTGGGGTGTTCCTGTTTACATTGGTTTTGACCATGGCTTCAAAAAAGACATCACCTTAGGTGGAGAATTTTCTTTCAGATCGCACAACAACGACTACGACAAAAACCGCTACAGGCACTCCATTTTTAGCTTATCCGCCAACGGCAATTATCATTTTAACACCATTCTCGAAATTCCCAGGCAATGGGATTTATATGCAGGACTTAATATTGGATTCTATGCTTGGAGATCACCGTCAGACTACCGGGGCAGAAATAACTCAGGTGTTGGTGTGGGCCTTCAGGTTGGCGGCCGTTACTTTTTCAACGAACATTTTGGTGTAAACCTTGAATTTGGCGGAGCAACTGTAACATCTGGTGGAAAATTTGGGATTACCTATTTGTTTTAATTCGGCAAGTTTTGAAATAGACCAAGGCCAAATTCTTTACTCAAACCCGTTCTCCTTGTTTAAAACAAGGAGAATTTTTTCGTTTATATAAGCCTGCCAACGAGATTGCTTCTTTGATGCAACATACGATATATTTCAAGTTTGAATAACAGTCGATTCAAAGACAAAAAATAAGCCTGTACTTTAATAAAAAATTAGCTTTTGTGCGGTTGTCGAAAACCACCAATTTATCAAAAACTGGTTTCGACATTACCAAAGATTTTAACCTCTAAACATCTTCAAGGTTGACCCGCTCTTTGTATGATTTTATCTTCTTAAAGAACGAGGGCGACAATCCAGTCACCTTTTTAAATTGATTCGACAAATGAGCCACACTGCTAAAATGTAAGCGGTACGCAATTTCGGTCAGGTTCAATTCATCGTAAAGCAGCAACTCCTTGATCCGCTCTACCCGTTGGTGTATGTGGTATTGCTCAATGGTTGTACCTGTTACTTTCGAAAACAGATTGGCTACATGGGCATAATCCATTTCCAACTTTTGAGCAAGAAATTCAGACAAATTAATATTTGGCTCCTCATCTGCGTAATGCACCATTTCAACGATGATCGATTTTACCCTTTCTATTAAAATGGCATGCTTATCTTCCATAACCATTAGGCCAGATTTCAGCAATCTGGCTTTTAATGCAGCCATTTGTTCTGGTGCAGGATCTTCAAAAAGCTCTACTTCCCCAAGATAAACAAGGCCATGTTTTATTCTCAGATCATTTAAAGCATCTTTCACAACCAGTCTGCATCGCAAACTCACCATATACTTGATATACAATTTCATTTTAAATTTTGCCTTTTCGTTGTTCCTTTGATTTTTTATTTTGGGTCAATCTTCGAACCCACTTTTGATAATGGTTGATAGCATTTTGAACTTCACAGCAGCATTGAACTTATGTGAAGAATGGGCAGGAATCAAAATCCCTTCCCCAAGTCCGAGTTTGTAATTCTTGTCTTCAATGGTCAACTCAGCACTTCCGTCTATAATTTGAATGTAATTATCATACGGATACTTCTTTTCGCCGAGTTCTTCGCCAGCATCGAAAGACGATGCGGTGATGTTCCCGGTTATTTTTTTCACAATTGTTTTACTCACTACTGCATTGGGCAAATATTGAATAATTTCAACAATAATGTGAACTTTAGATTTTTCCAATTCTGAAGTTGAAACTTTCTGTATTCTTAGCTCTGGCGTGTGATTAGATTTTTCCCTTTCTGGAGTGGGAACTTTCGATTTTTCTATATTTGGATCTTGCATGGTGTTCAGGAAAATGGAACGAAAAAAATTGATTTTTGAATGATGAGACTTGTAAGGAACTAATAAATCACTTTTGAAGCCTGACATAAATTCTTTTGAATACACCTTTTCTGGTTGTGCAATGCCAGCTGCAATAAAATGAGTTTGGATGTAAACACAAAATCCTTCCGTTTAAGAAAGGATTCGATGCTTTGCATTGGCTTAAGTGCCTTAGGATTTACATGTTAGGATTTGGAGATCTATTAAACAATACAAGACAGCTAAACAATAGAATTCACCAATTCATGCAGTAACCAAAGCTCAATTGCTTTGATAGAACCTGTAACCCACGGTAACCTGTAACCATGTATTTCTGTACCTTGGCGTGGAAGTTGTGGCATCTGTTCCGTCGTTGTTCAATACATCGATGCCTCCTCTAAAACCCAACACCATGTGCTTCATATTTACATCTACACCAGCCACCAAGCCAAAGGTGTTCCTTCTGATGCCTCCCCTTTGAAACTCTTGTTCCTGCTCAATGGTAGTAATCCCAGTGGCAAACTGATCGGTTTGTTTGAGCAAATATGAATATTGAACACCAGCCAATAAAGAAATAAATTCACTTGGTTTCAAGGTTATAAAGATTGGGAAATCGAGGTAGTTGGTGGTTCTTTTCAAGTCATAGTTTGAACCTAAAATTCTGCCTTTTCCTTTAAAACCTTTTTGAGAAAAAAGCACTTCAATATTAACGCCCACCAATTCATTTACTGGCATAGACAAAAATCCACCAACAACCCATCCTGTTTTAGGATCCGTTGTAAACTCTTCTCCTTTAGTGTCGTATACGTTGGAATAGTTGCCTCCTGCTTTAAAACCGCCCATGAATACTTTTCTGAGGTCGGTTCTGTTGTCAGTATTGTCTTGAGCCTGAGCCGAAAATGCAAGCGCAAATGCGAACCCGATAATTGTAAATTTCGTTTTCATTTTGATTGAATTTATGGTTGAATTACCAACCGGTTAATTGTTATTTTTTGTTCTGAGGTTCGAAAATGCAGTTCCAAGTTCGTCCATATCTCTGTTGAGTTCAGCCTTAAACTCATTCCATTCCTGGTCGCCTGTGTGCTTGTAGTCAGCCAGTTTTTGCTTCAGTTTGTTGTTCTGCTCTTCTAGTTTGTCCAGCTTCATATTCATTTCTTTTCGCACTGCCTCTTTATCTGCTTTAGCTTGTGCTCTTAACTCTTTCATTGACGCTTCGTTTCCTTCAACTTTGGTAGCCATTTCAGCTTTGAACGAGTCCATTTCAATTTGATATCGATCTTCAGCTTTGGTAAGATCCTCTTGTGCTTCTTCTTTATTCTCGTAAGCATTTTCTACCTTGTCGGCAGGAGATTGGCAACCTATCATACTTGCAGAAGCAATGAATGCGGTGGCTAGTAAAAGGAATGTGAATTTTGTCATTTTTTGCATCATGTTTATAATTTTGAGATCAAGTCTTGAATCAGATCCTCGGTTTTACTTGTTTTTTTTTGAAGACGACCCATCAATTCATCTTGTTTACCTTCAACCAATAGCAAATCATCGTCGGTGAGATCAGCATATTTTTGTTTAAGTTTACCTTTGGTTTCGTTCCAGTTGCCGAGGAATTCTTGTTTGTTCATCTTCATTATATGTGTTTAATTCAAATTGCTAAGAAAAGTTTCATGACAACAAAGAGGTTGCATTAAGTCAAAGCGAAATTTGATTTATAAACCTCTGCAAAGGTGAGAACATGCACTTCCATTTACCTTATACAATAATCAAATCTTATTATACAATTAATTGAAAACCAATTATTGAATACTTAATCATGTGAAAAGTGAAAAGTTGAGAATAGAAGGTTGGAGGTTAGTAAGTCTCAAATTCACTCTTTAAAGCTCAGAAAGGGTACTATTGGCCAGCAATGGAACCAGCCCAAAGTGGCGAATAAGAAGTATGATATAAAAAGCTATGAAACAAATAGCCGGTCAATAAAAAGAGCACAAAGTATAAATGTACGTTATATTTGTGCTCTTATATAGAGTTGGATCACCTACGGGTTGAAAAGCTACCTTAAGTTACACATAAAGTTCAACAGATTGCCAACTTTATCCCGCATGCTTTTGTAGTCTCCGCTGTAATGGTTTATCATCAATGTGAAGGCAAATTGCTCGCCACTTCTTGACTTCAGGTAGCCGGTGTAGCATTGCACCCTGGTCATGGTGCCTGTTTTGGCATGCACGTTGGCGTATGCTGAACCGCTTTTACCAATGTCGCTCAAGGTTCCTTTTACGCCTGCCACCGAAAGCGAGGAATAAAATGGTCCAAAATTTTTGCTCTTCTTCATGGTGTTGAACACAAAAGTAAGTTGCTCAGGCGTAATGCCATTCATGGTACTCATACCGCTGCCATCCACCATAAAAAGGCCTTCCACATCCATTCCCTTTTTCTTCCAAAAATCGATCACTGCATTAGAGCCATCTTCAAAATTGCCCGAACCTCCAGCTTGCTTGCCCAATTTTTTCAACAAAGCATCTGCATAATGATTTAAGCTGTAGGTGTTCGTTTGCATCACAAGCTTGCTCAATGGTTCGCTACGATGGGTAAGCAATTGCGAAATGGCAGAGCCTGTTTTTTTACCTTCTTCTGATATTCTGTTCACTGCTTTGCCTTCCACCATAATTCCCGCTCTTGTCAAAGCCTGCAACAGCAATTGGGCGCATTGCAAAGGCGGTTCCGGCAAACTTCCTTTTATGGTAAACTCGGGCTTACCACTCGGAATGCTACCTTCCACCCTTTTGTGATATTCTCCCGGGCCACCGTAAATATAGGCTTGGTCCTTGTTTCCCTGTGTTGTTACCCTGTTTTCAATTTCCAGGCCTTCTACTTTGGGACTGATGCCAACAATGGTTGGTTTTCCTCCAGCCTTTTCAGACCTGAAAGTAAGCCTGAACAAATTGTCAGCAATATTGAGCCCTCCTACTCCACTGCCAAAATAATTGCCGATGTCCATCCACTGCCACGATCCATGAATGCTTGCGCCATCAAAATAGGTTCCGTCGCCAACCACATGGCCTGCAATCCGTTTTACACCCAATTTCACCAAACTATTCGCCCATTTGGCAAACAAAGCCTGATAGCCCGAATCGCTGCTGAAAGAGCCACCTAAACCAGGGTCGCCTCCACCTTTTATAATCAGATTTCCTGGCAAAACACCTTCTTTATCTAGTGCGGCATCAGCTTCAAGGTGTGTACTAAATGTAAAATCCGGGCCTAAAATTTCCAATGCAGCGGCCGTAGTCACTGTTTTTAAGGTAGACGCCGGGATGTATGTACGGTCGCTGTTGATGCTGAGCACCTGCTTGTTGGAGGTAAGCGAATGAAGCACAAAACCCCACTGGGCGTGTTTCAGACCCTTGGATTGCCCCAAAGCATCCAACTCCTTTTTTAAGTCGCCAAGGGTATGTTGGGCATTAACCTCAATACCCCAAAACAAAATCAGCGCCCCAAAGAAGCGCTGAAGTTGAAAGTGTTTGATAGTTGTATGTATCATCAATTATAAACCTGAGAAATCGAAATCTTCCAGGTATTTTGTGGTAAATTTTCCACTTCTAAAACCTGCATCGTCCATAAGTCTGATATGAAATGGAATGGTTGTTTTAATGCCTTCAATGATAAACTCCATCAAGGCTCTTTTCATACGCACAATGGCCTCTTCCCGGGTAGGAGCAGACACTATAAGTTTCGCAACCATAGAATCGTAGTTTGGAGGAATGGTATAACCTGAATAAATGTGTGTATCTACCCGTACACCATGACCACCAGGCAAATTAAGATTGGTAATTTTTCCAGGAGAAGGTCTAAAACCATTTGCGGGGTCTTCAGCGTTAATTCTACATTCAATGGCGTGCATATTAGGTGTGTAGTTTTTTCCTGAAATTTTTACACCGGCAGCTACTAAAATTTGCTCTTTAATTAAATCAAACCCAGTTACTTCTTCTGTAACAGGATGCTCCACCTGGATACGGGTATTCATTTCCATAAAGAAGAAATCTCCGTTTTTATCGACTAAAAATTCAATGGTTCCAGCTCCTTCATACCTAATGGCTTTAGCGCCTTTTATGGCTGCTGCTCCCATTTTCTCACGTAAACGATCAGTGATGATGGGCGAAGGCGATTCTTCCACCAGTTTTTGGTGCCTGCGTTGTATGGTGCAATCACGCTCAGAAAGGTGGCAAACTTTGCCATACTGGTCGCCAACAATCTGTATTTCTATGTGGCGAGGTTCTTCTACAAATTTTTCGAGATACAAGGCATCGTTGCCAAAAAAAGCCAAGGCTTCTCGTTTGCAATCTTCCCAGGCCTTTTCGAATTCGAAGTCATTTTTCACAATTCGCATCCCTTTTCCTCCTCCACCGGCAGTGGCTTTCAGAATCACAGGATACTTAATTTTGTTGGCCAACCTTATTCCTTCTTTCACTGATTCGAGCAAACCATCAGAGCCCGGCACAGTGGGAACACCCGCCTTTCTCATGGTAGCTTTGGCAGTAGATTTGTCGCCCATCGACATAATCATTTCCGGCGTAGGCCCAATGAATTTGATGTTGTAGTCTTGGCAAATTTTAGAGAATTCAGCATTTTCTGAAAGAAATCCATAACCCGGATGAATCGCATCTGCGTTGGTAATTTCTGCTGCAGCAATAATGTTGGGAATGCTGAGGTAAGAATCTTTTCCGGGAGGAGGGCCTATACAAACGGCTTCATCTGCAAAGCGAACATGAAGACTGTCTTTGTCGGCAGTAGAATAAACCGCAACGGTTTTTATGCTCATTTCCCGGCAGGTGCGAATGATGCGCATGGCAATTTCACCCCTGTTGGCAATCAATATTTTTTTAAACATGGTATTGGTCTTTGGTGATATAAATCAACTGAAATCAATCAGTTTCAACCACGAAAAGTACCTGATCGTACTCTACTGGTGTAGAGTTTTCGGCCATTACTTTTACAATTCTACCCGAAATATCAGATTCAATTTCATTGAAAAGTTTCATGGCTTCAATGATGCAAAGGGCTTGACCTACCTTAATTTCGTCGCCAACGCTTACCAAAGATGGTTTATCAGGCGAAGCAGACCGGTAGAAAGTTCCAATCATTGGCGATTTTATCTCAACAGTCTTTTTATTAGATATAGGTACGGCAGGCTCTGAAGCAGAGGCAGAGGCTACAGGAGTTGCGGCAACCGGGGCTGCAGGCCTTTCAACCTGAACCGCTAGAGGTGCAGCTTGAACACTGGCTCTTTTTACAGAAATCTTAAATCCCTCTGTTTCAATGTTCACTTCATCCAAATTAGATTTGGCAATGAAGTCGATAATGTCTTTTAGTTCACTTGGTTTCATTAGTCGGATGTTTGGTTTATTCTGCGTAATCGCTTCCATTGTAAGCCCATTTCAGATGAGCTGCGCCCCATGTAAATCCTCCGCCAAACGCTGCGAGAATAAGATTGTCGCCCTTTTTCAATTGGCGCTCATACTCCCACAAACATAAGGGTATTGTTGCATTGGTTGTATTTCCGAAGTGTTGAATATTCAACATTACTTTGTCCATTGAAATTCCTACCCGGTTGGCCGTGGCCTCAATGATACGTCTATTTGCTTGATGCGGCACAAGCCAAGCGATATCTTCCGGCTTCAAGTTACTTCTTTCGACAACAGTAGCAGCAGCTTCGGCCATGTTGGTTACAGCAAATCTATAAACCACAGCTCCCTCTTGAAAAACAAAATGCTGACGTTTGTTTATAGTCTCGTGCGATGAAGGATTTCGACTTCCTCCTGCTTCCATTTTTAAATATGAGGCGCCAGAGCCGTCAGTTCTCATTTGAAAATCGTTTAAGCCATATCCTTCTTCGGAAGGTTCGAGTAATACTACTCCTCCGCCGTCGCCAAATAGGATGCAGGTGGTCCTATCCTCATAATTCACAATCGACGACATTTTGTCCGCACCAATCACCAAAACCTTTTTAAATCTTCCTGATTCTATGAATTGCGCTCCTGTAATCAAAGAAAACAAAAAACCACTGCAGGCTGCACTGATGTCGTAGCCAAATGAGTTGATGGCTCCAATCTGATGGGCAATAAGGTTGGCTGTGGCAGGAAAAACATAATCAGGCGTAGTGGTAGCACAAATTATGACGTCGATATCCTTGGGGTCGCAGCCTGTTTTTTTCAACAGCTTCTTGACCGCCGGAATAGCTAAATCGGAAGTACCGGTCCCTTCTGTTCTTAAAATTCTTCTTTCTTTTATTCCAGTGCGGGAGGTGATCCACTCATCGTTGGTGTCCACCATTTTCTCCAGGTCAGCATTCGACAAAACTTCATCGGGAACAAAACCTGAAACGCCAGTAATGGCAGCGGTAATTTTTCGCATATAAGCGTTATATATACACTTTGAGAGCTTCTGTAAGCTCTTCGTAAAGATTAGACTGAATCATCCTTTGTGTTTGAAGCACCATGTGTTGAATGGCCAATGGAGAAGAAACCCCATGCCCTATCACCACATTGCCATTCACCCCGATAATGGGGCTGCCGCCAACCGTTTCGTAATTCATTTTATTCATAAACGAGTCGTTAATACCTCTGGAATGAAGAATTTCGTAGAGATGCTCGGCCATTTTGGTCACCACATTACCGGTGAAGCCATCACAGATAATCACATCTGCTTTTTCGTTGAAAATATCCCTTCCTTCAATGTTTCCAGCAAAGTTCACTTTTGTATTGGAGGCAATAAGTTGATAAGCTGCCAAAGTAAGCTGATTACCTTTTTGTTCTTCATGCCCCAGATTCAGCAAACCAACTTTGGGGTCGTCGATTTTCAATACCAGTTTGGCATAGAGAGAACCAATTTCCGCAAACTGGGCTAGCATTTCCGGTTTACAATCGGCATTGGCACCTACATCGAGCAAAGTGCCTTCTCGTCCATCTGCTTTGGGAACATAACCTGCAATGGCTGGCCTGATGATGCCCGGAATAGCCTTGATGGTTAACATGGAGCCAACCATCATGGCACCTGTATTGCCGGCACTGCAAAATCCATTTGCCAAACCTCGGGCCAACATGCCAAAACCAACCGCAATGCTGGAATCCTGCTTTGTAGCAAAAGCCTTGGCCGGATGATCGCTCATTTCGATAACAGTAGCGGCATGCACCACTTCCACGTCTGAAGCAGAAAGGCCATGTTCGGCCATTTTGGATTCAATGATGGATTTGTCTCCGATGAGAACTAAAGAATAACCTGAGCTGAGTTTGGGCAACACCAATTTTGCACCTGCTACTACAGCATCAGGTGCAAAGTCGCCGCCCATGGCATCAAGAGCAATTTTCATAGATTGCCTGGTGCAAGGTGGTGGGAAGTATGATTAGGCTTTTTCGTAGTTGTCGACAACAACTTTGCCATTGTAGTAGAGGTTGCCATCTACTACATAAGCTCTGTGCCTCCTGTGTGTTTCGGAGGTGGTGCCGCAAACTGACAATGTACTCAGTTTCGCCTTGTAGTGAGTACGACGCTTATCCCTTCTGGTTTTCGAGGTTTTTCTCTTAGGATGTGCCATGTTTTATTCTAATTCTAATTTTCGTTGGAAAACAAATTTTTCAAAGCTGACCATCGCTGGTCTGGTTCTTGCGTTTTTTCAGGTTCCGAGGTCGAAAAGTAATAGCTTTCTCCCTTTTCAAATATTTCTTCTTCGGTTCTTTGGCTGGGGTGCAGCTTTCGAGCCGGTATAGAAAGGCTTATGAAGTCGTAGATCAACTGACCGAAGTCGATGTTGATGCTGCCAAAGTTGATTTGATACAAATCCACATCCAGCTCTACGTCCGTTTCGCCAAACTTGAAATAAACCTTGTTTTCAAGCGAAAAAGGCTCCTGAAAGGGCTCCAACGATCTGTCACAAATCAACTGGTAAACTCCCTCGCAAGTGATATCGGCGGTTATCATGGTTTCAGATTTCTGAAGCACAATGTGCACCTTACTCGTTGCCTCGGCAAATTCGCTCTGACCAAATGCATCAAAAAAATGGCTGTCGATTTCGAAATCGAACGCATGCGCACCTGGTGTCAGGTTTGCTATGTGTATTTCCAGTTTATTTTTTTTCAGCACGTTGCCAGCAAAAACAAGCCCGCAAAAGTAATGGAAGGAATGAGAAAATAAAAGGATTTCTTGAAAATGAACGGAAAGACGTGAGCAGTCGAGATACTATTTATCCAAGTCAGGTTGTTGTCTGTATTGCACGAATAATTACTTTAGCCCTTTAAACTACAATCGCCCTATGCAGGAAGATTTTCTATGGTACATCTGGAAACGGCAATATTTCCAAAAAGAAACCCTTCGAACTGAAGATCAAACCCCGCTGCTGGTACTCAAACCCGGCTATCAAAATCATGATGCAGGCCCGGATTTTGAACAAGCTCAGATAAAACTCGGAGATGTGACCTGGGCCGGTCAAATTGAAATGCACCTGAAAAGTTCTGATTGGCAAAAACATGGCCACCAAACAGATCCACATTACGATGCTGTGATTCTGCATGTGGTGTGGGAACACGATGAAGAAGTGACAAAGCCTACAGGAGAAATTGTGCCTGTTTTGGAACTTAAATACATAGTTGATCCTGCTTTGCTTCAAAAGTACAACAGCTTGAAAGGGGCATTGGCTCAATTTATACCTTGCGAAACAAGTTGGCCGGAAGCACCAGAAATAAACAAAACCATGATGCTTGAACGTGCACTGACCAACAGATTGGAGCGAAAAAGCGAAATGCTACTTGCCTGGTTTACTGCCAACACAAACGATTGGGAAGAAACGGCCTGGCAGTGGCTTGCCTGGTGTTTTGGCTTCAAGTTAAACCAAGAACCCATGCTTCAATTGGCATACCGTGCCCCGCTTTCTTTGCTGAAAAAAGTGCATGCCTCGGGTGGAAGTCTGGAAGCCGTGTTGCTGGCATTAGGTGGCTTGTTCGATCATTTGCCGCAGGTGCCCCAGGTGCTTGAATGGCAAAAAGAGGCTGAATACCAATTGAAAAAACATGGTGTAAAAACCCAACATCCTTTGGCATGGAAACGGCTGAAAACAAGGCCAACCAATTTCCCTGTAGTGCGGGTTTTGCAAATGGCCGCTTTTCTAAAGCATGTAAATCTTGGATTTGGCAAGTTTGTGAGGTTTGAATCTACAGATGAATTGCTCGATTGGTTCGACTTTCCGGTATATACCTCGATCAAATGGCCTGAGCAACCATATTTGCTACGCCTCAAGCTGGGAAAAGAAGCCAAAAACACACTCATGATCAACTTTTTGAGTGTATTTATGTCCGGCTATTCCCAGTATAGGGAGCTGCCTGAACTGTTGGAAAATGCAATCGATTTGCTCACCAAATTAAAGCCTGACGACAATCGCATCATTAATCAATGGCAAAAACTGGGGCAACACGTAAACACAGCTTTCGATTCGCAAGCTTTGTTGGAACTGCAGGCACAATATTGTAAACCCATTCGCTGTCTGGATTGCCAGGTTGGAGCATGGCTTGTGAAATAGCAGCATGAAGATACCTTGAAGGTGTCAATTTTAACAACCTTTTAACACTTTATGGCTGTGGGTAAATTGTATTGCTAATTTTGCCCCTCATTTGGGCAAAATCCCTGGCTTAAACGCATTGAATGCAACAAGTAAAACTCATTTTTGAAAATTCTCCCTGGTGGTTGATCGTTTGCCTTGCCGCCGGCTTTTTATATGCTTTCGTGCTTTACCGGCAGCCTGTGCAATGGAGCCCAAATATGCGCAAAACCTTGTTTGCGTTGCGTTGGTTGGCAGTTTTTATCATAGCTGCCTTGCTGGTGAATCCTATGATCAGGTATCTGACCTCCCTGGTAGAAAAACCTGTGCTGGTGCTGGCTGTAGATAACTCAAGTTCCATTGGGTTGGTGAACAATGCCGGAAATGAAAAGCAGGTAAATGAATTGGTGCGTAAGCTGCGAGACCAACTTTCAGGGAAGGCAGTTGACTTGCAGGTTGCTACATTCAACGGTCAGCATGCAAAAGATTCAACGATTCGCTTTACCAACAAAACAACCGACTTAACCGGGCTGCTTCAGCGTGTAGAAAGTCAAGTAGAAAACCGCCCTGTTTCAGGAGTTGTACTCATTTCTGATGGTGTTTTCAATCAGGGTTCTTCGCCACTTTACTATAATTTTAGTTTTCCCATACATACCGTTGGAATTGGTGATAGCAGCCAAAAAAGAGATGTTTCAGTGGCAGGATTGGCGTATAACCGCACAGTTTATAAAGGATTTAAGTATCCGATAAAGGCGGAAATAAGACACAGCGGTTTTGGCGGACGAAACGTGGAAGTATTGTTGAAAAATGGAGGAAACCTGTTGGCCCGAAAAACACTAAGCCTTCAAACAGGTAAATCCTTGGCGCAGGTTGAGTTTTTGTTGGAAGCCAAAGAAAAAGGTTTTCAAAAATTAGATGTGCTGGTTCAGCCTTTGGAAGAAGAATTTACCCGGGCAAATAACCAACGCACTGCCTTTGTAGAAGTCATAGAAAACAAGGATAAAATACTGTTGGTTGCAGCAGCTCCTCATCCTGATATTAAAGCCATTCGTGCTGCTCTCGACAACGAGGATAACCTCGAAGTGGTTTTGCACATACCTGGAATAACGAATTTTGTTCCCGCTGCCTACAACCTGGTCATTGCCTTTCAAGCCCCTGATCTCAGCAATAGCATTACAGGATTGGTGAACGAACTGGCAGCAAAAAAGATTCCCATTTGGTACCTGGCAGGACAGCAAACCAACATGAACACATTGGCTGGACTTTTGAAAATAGCCAAACTCACGCCTAAAGGATTTCAAAACGACAAAGTGAACGCATCGGTAAACCAAGCATTCCGGCTTTTTAACATCGAAACCGATTGGCAAAAGGTGATGGATAAACTACCACCCATTGATGCGCCTTACGTTGATGTGCAACCCATTGGAAATACAGAGGTACTGTTTTACCAGAAAATCGGCTTAGCCACTTCGCCTAAACCGTTGCTGATGATTGGCGAAAACGAAGGACTGAAGCAAGCATTGTTGTTGGGCGAGGGCATTTGGCAATGGCGATTGCAAGAGTATGCCCAAACTGAAGGTCAGGAAGTTTTTGACAACTGGATTAAAAAAACCATTCGGTTTTTACTCACCCGCAACGATGGTCGCAGGTTTAGGGTAGTGCCGGTAGTAAACGAAGTATTTGAAACTGAAAGACTTAGCTTTGAGGCTACCATGCTAAACAGACTTTATGAGCCACTCTACAACATTCCTTTTAATTTGAGTTTACAAGCAGAAGGCGGCAAACGCATTCAATTTACGTTCACACCCACAGAAACCAATTCCAGATTCGATGTCGGTTTTTTGCCACCTGGCTTGTACAGCTACACCGCTACTACAAACATGGAAGGCAGCCAAGAAAAAGTGAGTGGGCAGGTACTTGTAAAAGAATTGCAACTTGAAGAATTGAACACAACCGCCGACTTTGCCTTGTTGCGGGAATTGGCTGGCAAAAACGGAGGCAAGTTTTTTAACATGAATCAGCTAGATGGCCTCAACAACCTGCTAGTTCAAGCCGATTATAAAGGCACCATTCGTTCCTCAGAAGAATTGAAGGAACTGGTGAAACTTAAGTGGTTGCTGGCTCTCATTCTTGGACTGCTTACTTTGGAATGGGTAGTAAGAAAATACGCCGGAGGATATTGATTTACAAGTGGATAAATAATATGATTCAGTGCCTTCCAGCTAAACAAAAACTGAAGGGCGAGTTGGTTTTTCTATCGAGGATTTCATTTCTGCTTACTGTCTCCGCAGCATGATTAAACCTCTAACCTCGCTCCGGTTCTTCTTTGCATTGATGGTTTTCCTAAGCCATTTACAATTTGTAGACAAGGAGAACAAAGTTTTTAATCAGCTTTATCAACATGCTTTTAAAGAAGGTTTTTTAGGAGTAAGCTTCTTTTTCATTCTCAGTGGATTCATTCTAGCAGTAAATTACGCAGAAAAACTTGCGCTCAGCAAAGTCACGTACAAGGCATTTTGGGTAGCCAGAATTGCCAGAATTTATCCATTGCACTTGTTTGTATTACTGATTGCTTTGCCTCCTTCCCTAAATGAATTTGCAGAAAACACTGGACTTTGGCTTACACGGTTTTTCACTAATTTGTTTCTGGTTCAGAGCTTTTTTCCTGACAGCGACATCTACTTTTCGTTCAATGCACCATCTTGGAGTATTTCTGATGAACTGTTTTTCTACCTTATGTTTCCGGTTCTCATCCTACTTTTTCAAAAATACAGATCGGGAAAGTTCATTTATTGGCTTTTAATTGCCTGTATACCAATTGGCATTTACTTTGCGCCCGAAGCATGGACACACAGACTATTTTACATCAATCCTTTGCTTCGCATAGGCGATTTTATTTTGGGCATCTTGCTTTACAGCATGTATTTCAAAGTTAAAAACCAAGCCTGGACAGGTTCAAAATCGCTCGGCACCCTCCTTGAAATATTTTCAATTACATTATTTCTGGTGTTCTTTTATTTCCACAATTCTGTGCCTATCGGATACCGTTTTTCATGCTACTATTGGCCACCCATGCTTGCCATTATTTTTGTGTTTTCGTTTCAATCAGGCTTGGCTTCCAAACTTTTGTCAACTAAGATATTGATTCTTTTGGGTGAAATTAGTTTTGGGTTTTACATGCTGCATCACATGGTGATTCGTTATCTATTATTTTTCAACACCCAATTTCATTGGAACTTAGGAGACTATTCTTTGATATTCATCATGTTTCTACTCACAGTTTTGGCCAGCTATTTCACCTATATTTTCATTGAGCTACCGAGCAATCGTGCCATCAAAAATTGGTATAGTCTGAGAAAATCCGCCAACAAAAACTGACTATTTCCCATCAGATTTCTTTCCCTTTTTCTACCTCATTTTCTTGTTCATAACCAGTTCCAAGAAAAATGGATAAGGTTTTTAAATTAGGACTTCGATCGGCGATAAGTTTCAAAATTCCCATAAACGGAATGAACAAAATCATTCCGGCCGCTCCCCAAATAATGCCTCCTGCCAATATGGCTAGCAGTGTTACCAGTGTATTGATTTTCAAACGATTGCTCACGGCCATGGGAAAAATAACGTTGGCTTCGAGCACTTGCACCACCGAAAAAACAATAACCACTCCGATAGGGTACCAAATGGAATTATACGAAATCCATGCTACAGACATTGGCAAAAGAGACGCAACCAAAATACCAACATAAGGCACAAAAGTGAGCAGGGAAGCTATAGTTCCAAACAAAATGGGTTGTGGAATTCCCAACAAAGCTAAACCAACGCTATTCAACACTGCCACAATGAAATACACGAGCAGCATACCCTTCACAAAACTGTAGTAAGATGTAATGCTGTCCTGAAGCAGTTGCCTCACATTGGATTTTGGCACACCCGGAAACAACCTAAACAACACCTCAACCAACATGGTGCGGTAATACAACATGAGTGCGGATAGCAAAGGAATGAGCAAAAGAAGTACAAGTGCAATGGATAGTCCATAAGTGGTTGAGCTGAGAAATGGGAGAATTTTACTTCCTGATTTGCCTGCCAAATCCAATAACCAATTTTCTTGAGACTCAAATGAAATATTGAAGCGCAGGTTCAGAAATTGACTCACATTGGCATACAATTCAAGTAAGCGAATCCTAATTTCAGGCCATTGAGAAGTAAAGGCCTTCAGTTGAAAGACCAACAGCAAAAAAAGTCCCATAAGTGGAACAAATAAGGCTGAGAGCGATAAAGTGATGGCTAAATTTCGACCTAATCTTTTGCTTTCCAGCCATTTACATACCGGATATAAAAGACAACTGAAGAGCAGTGATAAACTGAGCGGAATGAACATATTTCGCCCCCAATAAAGCAACAACACAACGAATGTCGTGATTTGAAGATATCTGATTAATATAGACATAGCTTATGAACGTTGGGTTGCTGAAAGAAAACAAATCCTGATTGGAAATCAATAATGCTGTAAAATTTTCTAAAATCGGGGGGCGAAGCTAAAAGCTCAAATTAGGTTCTGAGCAATGGTTTTTATTTCAATGTGTTCAGATCAAATCAATCTTATTTCTTTGAAATCCAAGAGATGCCCAAAATAAGGACAACTAAAATCAAGAGGTCTATTAAAACAGGCTTGCTATATTTGTGACGCACTACAAACTACCAATTTAATGAAATACATTTTTTTAGCTTTGGCCATTTGCCTTTCAATAGCCGCAAAAAGCCAGTCTTACGAATCGCCCAAGCTACTTTTCGACGAGGACTTCACCGATGGACAATTTAATGGATTTGGCTCCGGCACCAATGGAAACGCTTGGAGACTTCAGGGCTTTGCCCGATTCGACACCACAATAAACCGACCTTTCCCGCAAGCCGCACTTCGGTATATTTCGGCAGGTGCAGGCCAAGGTTGGGATGCTCTGGTTCTGTGGCGATACAATGGAGGCCAAAATGTATTGTTCGACAAGGACGATGATGTGGTAGCTTTGAAGTTCAAGGCATTTTCAGATGCAGCAGGCAATCGGGTTTCGCCTGATTTTGGCGTGGAAGTAGCCATGCTCGAAGATAAAGTAGGGGCTCCATTTGGCCATGATTTGAGCTTTGAAGTTTCCCAGGTTTGGCTTAGGCCAAACTCTTCAGAAGGCCCTCTACAGCTTGACCCAAATGTTGAAAATACTAACCCGGTTTTTAATCCAGGTACGGCACGTTCGCATCACAATGTAGCCAATGGCAAAGAAACTTCAGAAACACTGGATTCTTGCTATTTGAGCGAAGTGGTTTGGAGAAATCGGAACAACCAAGGTCGATCGAATTTAGAGGTTTGGGGCCAACTCAATAGTTCAGACTTTGACGTGAACGAAGAAATGCAAAGCAGCACCCAACCAATAAATCCAGATTATCTGCAATTCAACAACCTGCAAATTGCGCTTTTCGACAAATGTCCGGCCTGCACCACCGCAAACAATACCTTGCTAAGAAACGGAACCACATTTCAGAATGCGCAATTGGGCATAGCTTACTGCAAATTGGGCATCACCAAAGTGTCTGATTTCAACTTGGATTATGCAATAAACGAAGCGGATGCAGATTCTTTGGCCAACAACATGGGCTTAACCACCGGGGCAACCATAAAAAAAGGCGATGCCAGCAACGATGGAAAAACCGACATTTCTGATGCCTCGGCACTGGTTGGTTTTTGGAGCAACGACCCCATCACTTCTGCCGCAGCCTCAGCTGATTATTTTCCGCAAACCGGCGAAATCAGACTCAATTTAAGAAACATAAGCTACATCAAAATCGTGAGTTTTACAGCAGGACTCACTGGACCAGACCCCGATTTATCTGTTGTAGACGTGCGGGCATCATCTTTCAGCGATACTGTAATCGGGGCATTCACCAACGGAACCTGGACGGCAGAAGGCTTTAGTTTGGGCAATGTTGCTGCCGCCGGGCTCGACACCTCCACGCTGAAAATTTGGGTGAATTACCATGGCAGCGGTTTGAAAAACGGCATAAGACTCAACTTTGGCCAACAATTTATTACCGGGGTTCAAAACAAGGAATCACAGAGAAATATTTTTGTGGATAGTCAACCCTTTCACTTGCCAGCCAACGCTGAACCCATCAGATTCGATGTGGTCAATACACTGGGGCAATCACTTTACAGTTATTCAGGTCCGGCTATGGATTTGCCTTTGAAAATAAGCACGCAAGCGAAAAAAGGAGCCAGGTATGTGCGGGCTACTTCGCTCAAGGGCGACAAGGTATTGCTGGTGAAAAAGTATATGGTGGTGGAGTAGGTTTGTCTCTTCCCTAAACTAGAAACGGCTTCCAGTCTGAATCATAAATCAATAAGGCGGAGGCGCAGGGAGGGATAAAGAAAGAAGAAGTTAGCTTAACCAGGAAGGTTTTCTGGATTCTTTCAAGATAGAAAATAACCTGATAACCCTTTTTTGGGTCACCATTTTGTGAACCTGGTGTATTGCCTACCGCTTTTGGTTTTCCAGACAGCCTGATATAAACCCGGCATCAGCTCTTGAATGTTCAGTAGATTGTGGCTGTCCAACTTTCCGGTCACAACTTTTCCTTTGGCGTCGATTATCCAGGCTTTCTCCGCTGCTGTTTCGTTGTTTTTCAGTTGAATAAAATCCTGAGCGGGATTCGGGAACACAGAAACTATGCTTTCAGGCTCAAATGGTTTCATTACCTGGGTTATGGTAAAGTTGTTTTCCATTTTACCAATGGCTCCGTTTTCTCCCACTACGAACAATTTACCATCTGGCGAAATGGTGACTTTTGAGCATCCAAATGGTCTTGAAAAAGGAAAATAATGCCAATTTGTGCCTGCATCCATTGATTTGAAAATACCAGTAATGCTGCTGAGCAACACTTCGTTTTCGCTCATGAACAATACGTTGTTAAGTTTGTTGGACCAAAAGTTTCCCGATAAATTGGTCAATCGCCATGTTTCACCGCCGTTGGCGGTACAAGCCACATTTCTCCTGTCATCGAATACGCAGCCTTTCTCCGCATGATAGAAATGGCCGCTTTTGTATGGTCTCGTACCCAGAATACGCCTTGAATTCCATGTGTTACCTCCATCTCTGCTGGAAACAAGTTGGCTATCTGATACGGCTACAATATCATTTTCGTTGAGTACCTGCCCATGCCAGTAGTTGCCAGTGGGTGTGTTGGGCAATGTTACCCAATTGGTGCCTCCATCAATAGATTTAATGATATGGCTCAAGCCGCCAAAAGCCCAAACCCGGTTAGTGTCAAGGCTGGAAATAGAGGAGTAATACACATGGTTGTTTTCGCTGCAAAAGGGGTAGGTTTCGGGTGTAGCCATTGCCAGTTCTGAGTCTGGGCAAAAAGAGAAGTCAGGCAGGCCAATTGCAGGTAGATAGAAATAAAAAGTCGCATAGATGTAGAATTTAGACCACAGACCCAACTATTCAATAATGGTAGTAAATATAAGGAGTTTGTTTTGGACAAGATACAGCGTGCTTGAAAATTAACCCGGTTGCAAACACAGGGTTTGCAGGCAAAAACCTACCTTCCTTTAAGTTTATTTTTTCACACGGAGCTTGTTGACAGAAATTCCATGTTAGATACTTTGTGCCTTAGCTGGCCATCATTTCCTACAAAGACCCCTAAGTAATTCTTGTCGATGGGTATTTGCGCCGTGGCGTGCAAAAATTTCCTCAATCCTACCTCACCTTCAGCACTGCCTGCATGCTTACCCAATGGCCTGGCATGGTGCAAACTATGGTGTATTCCCCTGGTTGTTTGGGTGCTTCAAAATAAATGGTTTGCGCCGATTCGGGTTGCACAATGGCGGTGTGGAACAACACATCGTTGCTCTGGGGCACATAACTTACCTTGTTGCCATTGATGCCCAACTTGTTGGCCGCTTCGCCAATTTTGCTCACTGTGCCTGGTTTCACTATCACCAGATTGTGCTGCATATCGTCGTAGTTGTTGAAAATGAGCCGAACCTTGGCACCGGCAGCTACATCAAGCATTTTCTGGTCGAATTTGAGTCCGGGAAGTGTGCCAATCGACATGGTTTTGTCAGGGCCTTTAGTCCAAGAAGCTGGCATTTTTTCTACATGCTTCATACTGGCTGGTACCACAAAACCTGCTGCACCCGATGATTCAGGCTTTTTAGAAACCGGCTTCGGTGTAGCTTTTGCAACGGGTTTGGTAGAAACAGGTGCCACAACTTGTGGTTTAGGCATTACTGGCAATGTTGTTAAATCAATCTTTTCACCGTCTGGATACTCATTCAAGGTGTAATAACCCACGTCGTGCAACAATGGCCATTCGTCGGCAGCTGAAAGCACTCCGCTGGCTTTCACTTCGTGAATATAATATTGCCGCAAACTATCGAGCACCAGCCTGGCTTTTAGGCCATCGGGCGAAACCACAACGCCTTTTATGGGGCAATTGCCCATGTTGATAACGGGACTACCGTACGTGGAGTGGTATTTATAGATAAAATTATGAACGCTGTATGAGGCAGGATCCATGGCCAAACTGCGCTTTGCAGGCTTGGTAAATGTGATTTCAAAACCATCGGGTCGGGCAGAAATTTCCTTCATTTCAAAAGGAACAATGCCTGCATAATCAATTTTTTGAATGGCAAAGGGTTGAGGACCTGTTGAGGACCAGCCTCGGTTTGTTTGCCCGGTAAACAAAGAACCGTCGGGCGCCCAGGCAAGTCGCAACACGCCTGAAGCAAAACCAGATCGAAACATAAAGGAGGCACCTTGATAAACGCCTTTCACTTTTTCGAGAAACACCCTTGAAATAATGCTTTGTCCCTGATCGCCCACAAAAAGTTGCCCTTCAAAAGGCCCGAACTTGTTGCCTGTTGTATCTGTTAATATATCAGAAGTTGAATTGCCCAACACACCATGGGGAAGCCAAACTGAAGGAAGTTTCAGAGCCGGAATTTTTTTCTTCGCTTCGAAAAGCGGCACACCCCTGTCTTCTACGTCGTTCACAACGAGTTTTAATGGCGATTCAGGAAGGTAAGTCCACTTTAAGCCAGCGGGATTTCCGGTGAAATCACCTTTTTCTACATGCATTACAAAGCCTGAACCCATCCAGTCGCCTTGGTTGTCGGAGTAAAACACATCAAATTGTTTGTTGAAACCAAGGCCGCAAGGCGAACGCAATCCTGCTGCAAAAGGCTCCATCTTGCTTCCGTCTTCACTTATTTTCAACATCCACCCACGCCAGGGCGCATAGCTTTTGGCATTCCACCAGTCGGTTTCGCCAAAACCAACATTCAAGGTGATGTAAAAATCGCCCGTACTGGGGTGAATAATGGGTCCAAAGCCATATTCGTGGTAATGTCCCGAAATGGGTATGCGGAAAAAGCACTCATATTTATCAGCTAAACCATCGCCGTCAGTGTCGGTTAGTTTCGTTATTTCTCCCCGCTGGGCGCAGTAATATGAACCTTTCCGGTAGGCAAGTCCAAGAACTTCGTGCATACCTGTTGCAAAGCGTTTAAAAATCGGCTTTTCTCCATGTTTCACCAAGGGATTGCTCACTATCCATATTTCTCCGTACCGGGTAGAAACGGCCATGCGCCCATCGGGAGTAAAGCAAATGCCACCACCTTCCAATACTGCATCGGGAGGGGTTGTAATGTTCACAATTTTATAAAAATCCTCTTCGGTCAGGTTTTTCTTCGAGGCAGACTGGGCAAGAACGCCATGAGAAAACACAAGCAGACAAATACCTAATATGCCCAAACGGATCGATAACATGTTTAAAAAATTCATAACTGGATTGGTGTGAAACTTTATGGTTTTACCAAATAATGCTGTACTCAAAACTACCTTCATCGGCTTTGGTTTCAAACCAAATTTGCTTCCCTCTGGCGGTTTGAACTATGCTGAATGGTACTTTTTTCGATTCGTTGATTTTCAAATACCATTGCTGACCATTCATAAGCCACAAAGTTGGTGTCAACTGTTCTACATCTGTTGCATCTGCCAGCAACAAAGTGAGTGGCGTTCCGGCTTCTTTTTTCCAGGAAATGGTGCGGGATAATTCTTTCGGCGAACGCCCGCTGATTTTGTCTTTTACCAAAGCGCCTGGCAACTGAAAAGTAAATATTGGTCTTTGATCGGCATCCAGGTCATACCCTTTATAGACCAACTCTTTGATTACAGAAACAGAATCAGGCCATATACTTGGACTTTGGGTCAAAAAAGTAGGTAAATCAGAAAGCTGCAAAGCGGCATTGTTGGGAAACATTAATTGCTGGCTTCCCCTGTCCCGCCACATGGAAGTGACATCGATAAAACTGCCTGACCAAACTTTTAGAAGCGCTCCTGTATTGAAATTGTACATATAGTGCGCACCATTGGGCTCTCCAACCGACACGGCATAAGGCTTTTTCACACCCTGATGTTCTACAAATCCTCGCTGAATTTTTACAGTTGAACCTATGGGAAGTTCAATTCCAGGAGAGGGGACACCAAAATTAAGCGATGGTGGCAAATGCAAAGGAGATTCTCTTAAACCCGCTCCCGATACAAGAATTCCTAAAGCAGGTGCATTCCGTTTGTTTGTTTTGGAATGGATCAATTCAAAAGGATACGTGCCTGCCTGCAGGCTTGTGTTTTTTGAAATTGGTCGCCATGCGGTGTAGTCCTTTAAGCCTGTTGAAGTGTCTAACAACACCTTATTGCCAAGTAACAAGCGAACTTGACCATTGGATTTAGAAGTAAACGTAAACTCGCCTGATTGAGGAACTACCATGTTGCCTTTAAACCGCAAACCGAAATCATTGGTACTTTCGGCCAGTTTCACATTGATGCCATCTGCATTGCCTGACTTTTTTAAATTACCCGCAGCAAAAGGTGGAAAATTCCAATAATTCCCTTCAAAAGATTCGAAGGTAACATCTTGAAAATAAGGGCTTGAATCGTTGAACTTTCTGATTTTCAAATTTCTGATCGCCAACGGACCATGATCTCCCTGTATCAAAAGTGGACCTTTAGTTTTTTCGTCATTAAAAGCTGCCCCACGAGTTGGACCAGTAAATTCTGCATAACGGTGAACCGGCATCCCGTTTAAATTCACCCTAAACACATGTGCATTTTCTGTTTTTTTACCCTGAGCATCGAACCTGGGTGCCGAAAAACTAAACTGCAATTTTTGCCACAATCCTGGTGCTTTACAAGCATTCACAATGGGAGGAATGCCGTCGAAGCCTTTGTTAGTTTCAGTAACCCAACGTTGATAAACTCCGCCACAATCAGAAAATTTAGGATGTTGAACTCCCCAGCTGTCAAAAAGTTGAATCTCGTACCGACCCATCAGGTAGACACCTGAATTTGAACCTGCTGCCATGAGAAATTCCAGTTCTATATCTGCGTCGCCATGTTCTTCGATTGAAATCAGGTGGCTGTTTTTCTCCGCAGTATTCTGGTTCACAAAAACTCCTTTTCCCGGTGCAAGGTTTAGCCTATGTTTTTCAAATGGATTTGCTGTAACCTTTGAAACTTCAGTCCAGTTGCCTTTTTGAGCCTGAAACTGATTCAGGCTATTCAGTTCAATGGTTTGAGCAAAAGTGAAGCCCGAACTCCATGTGAGCAGGCAAACTGACAAGTGAAATAAACTACGATTCAAGGTATTGGTCATTTGAATAATGCAACGAAATAAGCGAATTGAATAGTTTTTATTACGCCTCTTTTTGAAGAAAAACATTTTTGGTTCGGAACAAAGGGCTACTACCTTTTTACTTTATTCATTATCAAGCACATACCAAATGATTCGGCAGATATTATCCATTGAAATCCATCCTTTGAATCATAGATATTAAAAAGTTTCTGCCAAAGAAAGGCATTAGCTAAAGCCCTGCAGTTTAATCAGTTTCTGGTACAAGCCTTTCGGATTTTCAAGCAACTGGCTGTGACTTCCTCTTTCTACAATTTTGCCTTTATCTAACACCACAATTTCATCGGCATGCGCCACTGTGCTCAACCTGTGTGCAATTACAATGGAGGTTCTGTGCTCCATCAAATGTGTTAGTGCTTCCTGAACCAGCTTTTCCGACTCAGTGTCCAAGGCAGAGGTAGCTTCGTCTAATATGAGAATAGCTGGATTTTTCAGAATGGCCCTGGCAATGCTCAAACGCTGCCGTTGACCGCCTGAAAGTTTGGCGCCCCGGTCGCCAATGGTGGTCTGGTAACCCTTTTCTGTTTGGATGATAAATTCGTGTGCATGAGCCACTTTGGCTGCCTGAATCACCTCTTCTTCTGTGGCGTCTTCTTTGCAAAAAGCAATGTTGTTGAAAATGGTATCGTTGAACAAAATCGGTTCCTGGGTCACAATGCCCATTTGGTTGCGCACACTTTGGCTGGTAAATTCCCGAATATCGTTGCCATCAATTTCAACACTGCCCACCTGCGGGTCATAAAGTCTGGGAATTAAATCCACCAAAGTGCTTTTTCCTGCACCGGACGGCCCAACCAAAGCCAGCATTTTGCCTTTCGGCACCACAAGGTTGATGTTGTCGAGCACAGTTTTGTCGCCAAACGAAAACGACACATTTTTGAGCGCTATGCTTTCCTGAAAATCGGTCAGGACCGCAGCATTGGGCGCATTGTTGATGTTGTTCTCACGATCCAGAATGGCGAAAATCCTTTCGCCAGCTGCCAGTCCCCGCTGCAAGTTCGACACCCCGTTTGAGATGGATTTTGCCGGGGAGAGAATTTGAGAAAACATAGCAACGTATGTCATGAAAGCCGAAGCTGACAATGAGTTGTCACCATCAATCACCAGCTTGCCGCCATACAACAAAATGGCCGCCACCACCATCACACCCATAAATTCTGAAAGTGGGGGAGCCTTTTCTCTACGGTAAGCCATTTCCCTGCTGATGTCGGAGTAATTCACGTTTTCCCGCCCAAACTTGCGTTTCACATATTCTTCCGCATTAAACCCTTTGATGACCCGCATGCCACCAAAAGTTTCGTCCATGATAGACAACAACACACCCAACGATTCCTGGCTTAAGCTAGCTGCTTGTTTCAGCTTTTTGGTAATGGAACTGATGATAAACCCGGAAATCGGAATAACAGCCAATGTAAAAAGGGTAAGTTGAGGCGAAATTTTCAACATCACGGCCAGGTAGCCCAACAAGGTAATGGGTTCTTTAAGTAAAATAACAAACGATTGCCCAATGCTATTTTCTACTTCCTGCACATCGGTTGTCATGCGGGAAAGCAGGTTGCCTTTTCGCTCATTGCTGAAGTATGACAAATCGAGTTCAACTGATTTTTCAAAAATGGCTTTCCTCAGGTTTTTGATATGAACGGCCCGCATCCTTTCCACCGTTCGCACAGCCAGATACCGGAAAAAGTTGGAGGTGAATACACAAAAAACCAGCACTCCACATACATACATGAGTGCACCCAAACGGCCATGATCGTAAATTTGCTTGCTGAGATAATAATTAAAAAGTGATGTGAAGTAATTGATATCCAGCGAAAAAGCTGGCAATACCGGAGCAGCACCTTCCAGGTTTGCTCCATTGCCCATCACATTGAAAAGCAAATTGAGTACTGGAATAATTAAGGCAAAATTGGCTACGCCAAAAACAATGGCCAACAAAGCAAAAATCACATAAGGAACGATGTATCGCTCATAGGGTTTTGCAAAAGATAGCAGGCGGAAATAACTTTTCATCAATAAAAATAGGCCGAATGCGATTGGCCTGAATCAGCTCGATTAAGGCTGCGATATTAGTTGATTTTAAAAGAAGGGTTGCAAAACAGGTGAATTCGGTTGAATCAGTCTCGGAAAGCAAAGGCAGTGTTTATAGTTAAAACACATTGAAAGTTTGGACTAAGTTCCAGAATCATAAAGTATTCTTGTTCAGCTAATCATAATCTAACAATAGATGGCCTGCAATTTATAAACCATTACCCGCTGTTTTCCATTTGCGCAACAGTTTGTAGAATCTCCCGAATGCCAGAAACAACAATGCGCTCGGCTATCTGATAAGATGCTGATGCAATGGGCGCTACAATAAATGTCATATCCGGCATAAGGTCATCAATTGAAGTAAAAGTGCCCTTTGAGAGTTGAGGAGCAAACGAGGCCTTGCATTCTATGGCTATGATTTTACCATTTATTTCTAAAACCAAGTCCATCTCATCGCCTTTTGCGGTGCGATAGAAATAAGCCGGTGCACTGGTTGCTGAAAGGACTTGTTCTATGACCATAGCCTCCCAAGATGCACCAAATACCGGATGCCCAAAAAGCATTTGGGTGTTTTTAATGCCCGGAAGATAATGCAGTAAGCCACTGTCTCTCACGTATATCTTGGGCGATTTTACCAATCGCTTCTTTAAATCAGACTCAAATAGAGGAACTGATCTTACAATAAATGTTTGCTCGAACAGATCAATGTATTTTCTAATCGTGGGATGGGTCATTTCCATCGCTCCTCCCATTTTGCTCAAATTTATGGTTTGCCCTTGGTTGTGTGCACACAAGGAAAGAAAGCGGCGCAACTGCAAGGCTGGTATTTGAAAACCAAGTTGTGGAATGTCTCTTTCTACATAGGTTTAAACAAAATTTTCACGCCATAAATAGCCATATTCATCATTTGCAGCCAACACACTTTCAGGAAAGCCGCCTCTGTTCCAAAATCCATGTTATCAACTTTTTCCAACTCGCCCAACTGAAAAGGAGTGAGGGTTAGAAAACCAATCCTGCCGGCAAGCGATTCTGAGCCTTACTGCACAAATGCCCTCGATGCCGACCCCAGCAAAATGAATCTGCCATTGCGGCGATCTTCATCTACCAACGACCTCAGTGTTGAAAACAGTTGAGGCAGTAATTGTATCTCGTTTAAACAAATCGTTTTTTGCTCATTCGCCCTCAAAAACAAACGAGAATCTTGAAGTTTATCCAGATCTTCGATGTTCTGGAGGTCTAAATACAGGGTATCGTCCCGATTGTTGAGCAAGTGCTTCACTAAAGTAGATTTGCCGCTCTGCCGAAGCCCCAGGATAGCCACTACTGGAAAAATCTGAAAGTATTTCTTGATTTGAAATTCAAGTTGGCGTGGTGTATAATGGCTTATTACAACACGTATTTTTTAACAAATTTAAGCGTCAATTCTAAATTTTGGTGCAAATTAAAAGTGCTGGTTTCAATTTGCAATTACCTTGGCATCTTCAATAGTGCAAGCATCCGGATATGTTCTTTTCAATTTTTAAAAATTAAGAATTGAATTCAAAACTTAAGAATTCCTTGGCTGGAGGAGTTTTGAAAAGCAAGAGCGGCAGCTTGCGCAATAGGGGCTTCACTCAGATGCTTTTTACATGCCTCTTTCTCCTTGCTCCTGTTATTATTTCTACCTTTGCAGCCATTTTTCAGGCAATGCATGTTGCAGTACAAATTTCAGATGAGCGAATCGAAAAAATATCCCGAACTCAAAAACCTTGACTACGCCAAAATAGGTGAAGAAATACTCGCATTCTGGAAAGAGAATCAGATTTTCGAAAAGTCTATCAGCACCAGGGAAGGTCATCCCACGTTTACTTTTTACGAAGGGCCACCTTCAGCCAACGGAACTCCCGGCATTCACCATGTGATGGCCCGAGCGGTGAAAGATATTTTCTGCCGCTACAAAACCATGCAAGGTTTTCAGGTGAAACGAAAAGGCGGCTGGGATACACATGGACTTCCAGTTGAATTGCAAGTGGAAAAAGAATTGGGCATTACCAAAGTAGATATTGGTAAAAAAATAAGCATCGAGACCTACAACCTAAAATGTAAAGAGGCTGTGATGAAATACACAGCACTGTGGAACGATCTGACTGAGAAAATGGGCTATTGGGTAGACCTTGAAAACCCATACATAACCTATGAACCAGAGTACATTGAGTCTCTTTGGTTTCTACTTAAACGCCTCTACGACAAGCAGTTACTGTATCAAGGATACACCATTCAGCCTTACTCTCCTGCAGCCGGCACAGGCTTGAGTTCGCACGAATTGAACCAACCGGGCACCTACAAAAATGTGAAAGACACATCGGTAGTAGCTCAGTTTAAATTGAAAGAAACCGGCCATGCACTCGAGGCAGCATTGACTTCGAACAGTAAGTTTCCGGTTTACTTGTTGGCCTGGACTACTACGCCATGGACGCTTCCAGCCAATTCGGCTTTGGTGGTAGGTGAAGGTATTAAGTATGTTCAGGTTGAAACTTTCAATCCATACACGTTTGAAGGTGTTTCTTTAATTCTGGCTAAAGCCCTTTTTGGCAAATATTTTTCAGAAAAACAGGTTGAGGCTGGCTTTGAAGCTTATCAGCCGGGCGACAAACTGATTCCGGTTCGCCAGTTGGGTGAGTTTACCGGCAAACAGCTGGTAGGTTTGCAATACGAGCAATTGCTTCCGTATGTGCAACCCGAAAAACCTGCATTCCGGGTAATTCCGGGCGATTTTGTAACAACTGAAGATGGAACAGGCATAGTACATTGTTCGCCCACATTTGGCGCCGACGATTTCAAGGCAGCACAGCAGAACGACATACCGGCCATACTTGTGACCGACGAAACTGGCAAAATGGTGCCTATCGTGGACAAACAAGGACGTTTTGTGAGCCAAATCACCGATTTCGCCGGCATGTATGTTAAAAATTATGATGGAGCAGACGAGTCGGCACCAGACTACAAATCGACAGATGTGCTGATTTCCATCAAGTTAAAAACAGAAAACAAAGCCTTTAAGGTAGAAAAATACGAACACAGCTACCCGCATTGTTGGAGAACCGACAAGCCAGTATTGTACTATCCGCTCGATAGCTGGTTTATCCGGACAACGGCATTCAAAGAGGAGCTGGTCGAACTGAACAAAACCATCAACTGGAAACCTGCCAGCACTGGCCAAGGTCGCTTTGGCAACTGGCTTGAAAATCTTGTTGACTGGAACCTGAGCCGAAGCCGCTATTGGGGCACTCCTCTACCTATCTGGAAATCGGAAGACGGACAAGAAGAAGTTTGTATTGGGTCGGTGACAGAGTTAAAACATGAGCTTTCAAAGGCCAAAGACTACTTTGAGCAAAATCCTGACAAACTGCCAACTAATCGAAAATACAATCTCGATCCTCATTCAGTTCAAGATCTTCACAGGCCTTATGCCGACGAATGGTTGTTGATTTCCCCCAGCGGTCAACCTATGTTTAGGGTGGCCGATCTGATCGATGTTTGGTTCGATTCAGGTGCCATGCCTTATGCACAATGGCACTGGCCATTCGAAAATCACGATACATTCAGCGAAAGTTTTCCTGCTGATTTTATAGCTGAAGGTGTTGACCAAACCCGTGGATGGTTTTTTACTCTTCATGCCATTTCTACCATGTTATTCGGCAAAGTGGCTTTCAAAAACGTGATTGCCAATGGCCTTGTTCTCGACAAAAACGGCAACAAAATGAGTAAGCGGCTGGGAAATGCAGTCGACCCGTTTGAAACCATCGCTAAATATGGCCCTGATCCAACCCGCTGGTACATGATCAGCAACGCACCGCCCTGGGAAAACCTGAAATTCAACTTAGACGGTGTGCAGGAAGTTCAGCGAAAGTTTTTTGGCACCTTGGCCAACACCTATTCTTTCTTTGCCCTCTATGCAAATCTGGATGGGTTCAACTACAGTGAAGCAGAAATTTTGTTGGCCGAGCGCACAGAGGCAGATCGCTGGATTTTATCGAAAATGAACTCCATGATAAAGGTTGTTACCGCAGCATACAACGACTACGATCCGACTCGTGCCACCCGGGCAATACAAGATTTTGTGGTCGACGATGTAAGCAACTGGTATGTGCGACTAAACCGCAAACGTTTCTGGAAAGGTGAACCCGGCAAAGAAAAAAATGCAGCCTACCAAACGCTATATACCTGCTTGTCTACCACTGTAAAATTGGCGGCACCTGTTGCTCCATTTTTTACAGAAACGCTGTTCAGAGCACTCAACCAGGTTTCGGGAAAAGAAAATGTAGAATCGGTTCACCTGGCAGAATTCCCAAAAGTAGACGAATCGGCCATCGATGCGGCATTAGAACAACGCATGGATTTGGCACAAAAAATTGCCTCGCTGGTGCATGGCTTAAGAAAAAAGCATACGCTTAAAGTACGACAGCCACTTTCACGAATGATTGTTCCCGTGCTCGACAACAAAGTGAAACTACAGATTGAAGCCGTTTCGGAGTTGATTTTGAGTGAAGTAAACATCAAAAGTTTAGAATTGCTCGACGATGCCTCCGGCTTACTGGTGAAAAAGGCAAGACCCAATTTCAAAAAACTGGGCAAAAGCTTAGGTGAGAAAATGAAGTTTCTGACCGACATAGTGAAAGCCATGACCCAGGAGCAAATTCAAACCTATGAACAGCAGGGAAACATTACCCTGGAACTTGGCGGCGAGCCCGTTACGCTTGAAACTGAAGATTTAGAAATTCTTACAGAAGATATTCCAGGCTGGGTTGTTGCCTCTGAAAATGGGGTAACTGTGGCTCTTGACCTCACCCTGACCGAGGCGTTGAAACAGGAAGGCATAGCTCGGGATATGGTAAACCGACTTCAAAATCTGCGCAAAGATATGGGTCTCGATGTGCAGGCAAAAATCAAAATTGAAGTTGAAAAAGTAAGCAATCTGCTGGTGGAAGCCGCCCTTGCGAGCAACAAAGAATACATCTGCACCGAAACACAGGCCATCGATTTGCTGTTGTACGAAAAACTAGACCACGGCACCGAAGTAGATATGGACGACTTTGTGCTCAAGGTAAACATTACAGAAGCTTAACACAATGAGTGCCGCACCACAGGTAGTACCTTACAAAAACGACAAAGGCAGCAAAAAGCAGCAGGTTGCCCGTATGTTCGACAATATTTCGCCAAAATATGATTTACTGAACAAGCTGCTGAGTTTTGGTATCGACCGGTATTGGCGCAAAGTAATGGTGAACAAATTGGAGCATTTAAAACCAACGAGCATTCTTGATGTTGCCACCGGTACCGGCGACGTGGCCATTGCTTGCATGGATTTAGCGCCTGAAAAAGTGGTGGGAGTCGATATTTCGGAAGGCATGATGGAACTAGGTCGTGAAAAGCTGAAAAAACTGGGTCTGGAAAATAAAATTGAGCTCAAGTACGGCGATTCTGAAAAACTTCCCTTTTCAGATCATACTTTTAAAGCAGTAACAGTGGCATTTGGTGTGAGAAATTTCGAAAATCTTGACAAAGGTTTAAGTGAAATTTTCCGGGTATCAAAAAAAGGTGGCATGACGGTTATACTGGAATTTTCGAAGCCCAGGGGCATCATTATGGCACCCTTATACCAATTCTATTCCTTTTACGTTTTGCCCTTTCTCGGCCGCTTGATTTCTTCAGACCAATCGGCTTATACATATTTACCGGAATCTGTAAAAGCTTTTCCCGAAGGCGAGGACTTTTTAGTTCGTTTGCGTGGGGCGGGTTTTGAGGATTGTCGACTTCAAAGGTTAACATTTGGCATCGTTTCTATTTACACGGGTAGTAAAAAAAGCTAGCCCCAAATCACCTCAACAAAATCAACAACTGCTTTTTTTAAGTGGGTTGATTGGTTGCATATTGTGTTTTGGAAATTTATTTGCCCAAGAAAGTGGTAGCAGCAGCCGGGCAAGGATGCGAAGAGGCGATCCGCAGGAAAAAATCATAAAGGTGAAAGGCCAAAACCTGGTTAACTATGACGAGCGCAAAATTCACTACGGTTTCTTTCTGGCCCTAAACAGTTCCCGATTTCGCACCAAACCCAGCCAGTTTTTTGCAGATCAATTGAGAGACACTGCCAGTTGGTCGAACGAAACCACACTGAAGGCTATCAATCCACAAAGCAGCCTTGGTTTCACCACCGGGTTTGTATTCAATCGACGCTTACATCAATTTATAGATTTTCGGATTTTGCCCTCCGTTTCGTTTTTGGGGCGAAACGTTCAATACACTTACATCAACGATTCTACTATTTCAGAACTAGCACAAAGCACTTTCAGTTTTGTGGAATTGCCCTTGATGTTTAGGTATAAATCGGTGAGACGAAACAATACCCGCATGTACATGACTGCCGGAATTAAACCTTGTTTCGAAGTGGGAGCCCGGCGAAAAGAAGTGAACAACGACCGCTTGAGAACCCGCCCATTCGACCTCACTATAGATTATGGTTTCGGTTTCGACCTTTATTACCCTTTGTTCAAATTCTCTCCCGAACTTCGGTTTTCGCATGGCATAGCCAACATGCGCCAAAGAGATCCCAATCCCTTTTCACAAAGCTTAAAGCGGCTTTACTCCCATACTGTGACCTTGTTTTTCAACTTTGAGTAGAATTAAGGTTCACCGTTCTTGCCACAAAAACTTTGATTGATTGCCTCACATTTCCAATCATAATCGTAATTTTAATATTCATCCGCTTTGAACCAGAAAAGCGGTTATTTCAAATTCAAATACTTTTTTAAACTGTAAAATGTCGATCTGAACAGTAAGTGCTTTCTTTCCTTCACGGAACAACAATTGCTTTTCAACAAGTAAATCTCTTGCACCAATGACTGGAACAGTAAGGTCATTTTCTATTGCAAATAATTGAGCATGACTAAAAATAGTTTAAAATCTACCTATATAATATGATTAATAATGCCTATGCCACCTGGTTCAAAACCAAAGCTCAGCACCAGTAGTTTTTCAAAATCATCAGGATGTAAATCTTCGACTTCCAACTTGCATGGAAAGAAAACTTTGCATGATTTTAGACCCATTGCTTGCTGTCGGGTCAACAAACAAATCCATGTCGCCGGTTGTCCTGTCAGAACCGTAAATCAGAGCAGCATGCCCTCCAATAAGCACAAACCTGACTTCTCCGTCTAAAAAGCAAATAATCAAAGATTTATGAAATGGGGTCAGCATCCTTTCCTCGTCTAATTTTAACACTTCGTGCCTCCTCGCTCAAAGGAGCAGCATATCGATCGCCATATATTCGGTTCAACAATTCCTGGTGGCGCAACATCCTTTCTTATGACGTCAAACTGAGCCATGCTTTTTCCCTGGCTTTAAGCTCTACTTTAAATGTAGTTTTCTTTACCACTATAATCATATTCCCAATGATGCACATAAACATGAAAATGAAAAACTTTTTGGGTGATCAACCCAAGTTTGAGTGGTATAAATTAACTAGCAAACATTATTCAATCAATAGTTAAGCATAATTGTACTTTTCCAGGCAAGTACTAAACCACACACCAATTCTGCTAAACAAACATTGAAACATGGCAGTCAGCCTTTCGTTCAATTCGATTCCGGATTTAAGACGCCAACCAGAATTCAGTCAATTAATCAACCTGCATAAATCATGTATTTGTTTATACTGTCAAGCATTTCCCACCGTTTATCCTATTATTGACAGCGAAAGTTGAACTCACCACACATATTCGCTTCATCAAAAGCAGTCAATTTATGGAGTTACTCATACAAAACCTCGAAAAGACCTATCCCAATGGTGTAAAAGCCATCAACAACATTTCACTTCGCATCGGCGCAGGCATGTTTGGCTTGCTGGGCCCAAATGGAGCAGGAAAATCTTCGCTCATGCGCACCATTGCTACCTTGCAAAATCCTGATGCAGGCAGCATTACCTTCGATGGCATCGATGTGTTGAGTCAACCTCAGGAGTTGCGCAAACGGCTGGGATATCTTCCACAGGAATTTGGCGTGTATCCGAAAATTACTGCCGAAACTTTACTCGACCACCTCGCTACGCTAAAAGGTATTACAAACCCTTCTGAAAGAAAAGAAACGGTAAAATACCTACTCCAAAAGACAAACCTTTTCGATGTGCGCAAAAAAAACCTGGGCACCTATTCAGGCGGAATGAAGCAACGATTTGGCATTGCGCAGGCTTTGTTGGGCAACCCAAAACTGATCATTGTGGATGAGCCAACCGCAGGCCTCGACCCAGGAGAACGCACCCGATTTCATAATCTGTTGAGCGAAATAGGCGAACAAACTGTTGTTATTCTATCAACCCACATTGTAGAAGACGTAACCAACCTCTGCACCAGCATGGCCATAGTAAACAAAGGGAATTTGGTTTTGGAAGGCACACCTGCAAAAGCATTGGAAACTGTAGCAGGAAAAATCTGGGTCAAACATGTAGACAAAAAAGAAATTCCTGTGATTCAAGAACAGTATAATGTTCTGACAACCAAGTTGGTTGGGGGAAAACCTACTGCCTTCATTTTCAACGATGGCGAGCCCGGCGATGGATTTGTGCCCAGCGAAGGCGGACTGGAGGAGGTTTATTTCTACGCCATTTCAGCTTAATTTTTTCTTATTCATTATCTGTAAACCAAAGCCTTAACGCTCATGATTGGTGCTATATTTAAATTCGAAATTCTTTACCGCCTTCGCAGACCTGCCACCTATGTTTATGCAGGTATTTTTCTTGCGCTTGGCCTCATCATTACACTCACCGATGCCATTCGGATAGGAGGTTCATTTGGCAAAATCCATGCCAACGCTCCCTACACCATTCACTTTTTTATCATGGTGTTGGCCATTTTGGGGTTGTTCATCATTCAGGCGGTGATGTCGGTTCCTGTGCAGCGGGACTGGGAACACCAAAGCGACACGTTTCTATTTGCCTATCCTATTACAAAAAATCAATACCTCGCCGGGCGATTTTTAGGTTCTCTGCTGGTGGTGGTGGTCATGTATGCCTTTTTACCGTTTGGCATGGCGCTGGGCGAAATCATTGGTAAAATGAAAACGGATGATCCTGCCAAATATGGGCCATTTCGAATTGGCGCTTATGTGATGCCATATCTTGTTACGGCTATTCCAAATATTTTGCTGCTGTCTTCGCTGTTTTTTAGCCTGGTGGCACTCACACGCAAAGTAATGATCAGCTATGTGGTGGCCATTTCTTTCATTGTGGTCTACAGTATTAGCCAAAATCTGTTGGGCGACCTGGACAATAAATTTATCGCCTCCCTTTTAGATCCATTTGGCATTACTGCATCTGAACGACTTACAGAATATTGGACTCCTTATCAAAAAAACACCGAATTAGTTCCTTTAACAGGCTTTCTGCTTATCAATCGGATATTCTGGCTTGGCTTGGCTGCTGTGCTCACCGCCTATACTTTTTTCAAATTCAAGCTATCGGTCGGCGCATCGGGCAAACCGAAAAAAGTGGTGGAAGAAGAAAAATCCACCTATAAAATTCCGGAAGTGGCTCCGAAAGTTTCTCTCAATTTTTCAACGGCAATTCAGTGGCAACAATTGTGGTCACTTGTAAAACTTGAAGTAGGCCTAAGCTTACGTAACATATATTTTCTGGCCATTGGGTTCGCCATAGCCTTGTTTATGGTGATGGATGCATGGTATTCCGATTACTCCTATGGCACCGGCATTTACCCCGTCACCGGAGTTATCATAGAAAATGTTACCGAAGGCAACTTCTTTGTGCTCACCCTGGCTTTGCTCATTTTCATGGCAGGCGAAATGGTTTGGCGTGAAAAGCAGTTTAAAATGGATGGCATTTACGATGCCTTTCCCATTGCTTCGTCCACTGCATTTCTTTCTAAGCTGTTGGCCATGTTTTTCATTCCAGCGTTGGTGCTTTCTCTGGTGCCAGTCGTTTGTATTCCTGTTCAATTGATAAAGGGCTACACACATATTGAATTTGGGCTTTACCTGAAAACCTTGTACCTGTTCGAATTGCCGAGATGGTGTCTTTTTGCAGCATTTGCCTTCATTGTTCAAAACATAGTGAACAACAAGTTTCAAGGCCATGTGTTGGTGTTGTTGTACTATTTGGCAAACCTCGGTTTTTCAAGAATTGGCCTTGAGCATCCACTTTGGCGATTTGGCAGTGGCATGCAGTACACATATTCTGACATGAATGGTTTCGGCGACTATGTGAAACCCTATTTGTCGAACCTGGCACATTGGTGGTTGGTGACTTTGTTTTTGGCCGGATTGGCATTTATGATGTTTCATCGGGGAGCTGAAAACAACGTCAAGGCCCGTTTTGTAGAAGCCGGAAGACGTTGGAAAAGACTTTCAGGATTGAAAATAGTGGTTATTTCTGCACTTATAGCCATGCTTGGAACTGGTTATTGGATTTTCTACAACACTGTGGTCATTGACAAATACATGTCGGAGAAGAAAGCCGAGAAACGAAGTGTTGCCTTTGAGAAAAAATACAAAACAAGACTGGACAACAAGGCCAAACCAAAATTCACAGATGTAAAAATTGAAGCGGATATTTATCCTAATGAACTAAAACTGGAAGTTCGGGGAGTTTACACATTCAAAAACAAAACCCAAGAATCTATAGACACGCTATGGGTGTATTGGAACCCTGATGTAGAAGAGAAAAACATAACGATTGACTTGCCAAACCAAGCCTCATTTACCGATGATGAGTACAAAATGACTGCCTACACTTTCAATAAACCACTGCAACCGGGAGATTCAGGATCAATCAGTTTCACGTTGAAGTATGCCCACAAAGGTTTTGAAAATAGAAGTAGAGTCTATGAAAACGGCACATTTTTCAACAATAACGCTTTTATAGGCATCGGGTATCCCGACAACTACGAGCTGAGCGATGATGACAAACGCAAGGAATATGGTTTGCCCGAAGTAGAGCGGCCTGCGCCATACACAGATGAAAAAGCCAGACAAAACCATTTCATTTCTGATAGCGACGACTACGTAAATTTTGAGGCAACACTCAGCACAGTGTCAGATCAGATTGCGATTGCACCAGGGTACCTCCAAAAACAATGGACAGAAAACGGAAGAGCTTATTTCCACTACAAAATGGACTTCCCTATCTTGAACTTTGTTTCATTTATGTCGGCCAGGTATGCGGTGCACAAAGACAAATGGAACGATGTGGCCATTGAAATCTACCACCACCCAAGCCATACATTCAATCTCGACAAAATCACAGCTTCCATCAAGCAATCCCTTGGCTATTATTCCAAAAATTTTGGCCCTTACCAACACAAACAGGTGCGGATATTGGAGTTTCCACGTTACCAAAGTTTTGCTCAATCGTTCGACAATACCATTCCATATTCAGAGGCTATTGGTTTTATAGCCAAACTCACCGACCCTGAAGATGTGGACTATGTCTATTTTGTAACAGCACACGAAATGGGCCACCAATGGTTTGCCCATCAGGTGGTGCCGGCAGCCACAAGGGGGGCACAGTTTTTAAGCGAAAGCATGAGCGAATATTCTGCCCTGAAAATCATGCAGGAAAAATACGGACCAGCCTTGAGCGGAAAGTTTTTGCGGTATGAACTGAACCAATACCTGCGTGGCCGAAGTGGCGAAAAGAAGTATGAAAGTACCTTGATGGATGTGGAAAGCCAAAGTTATGTCTATTATCCCAAAGGCTCCATCAGCGTGTTTGCCATGCAAGATTACATTGGCGAAGAGGCTTTTAATGGTTTTTTGAAACGCTACGTAGACTCTGTTCGCTTTGCTGGCCCGCCTTACACGGTCATGCCAGAATTTTACAACCAACTAATGCGTGTGACGCCCGACAGTTTAAAGGAATTTGTAGACGATAACCTAAAACGTATCACCATTTACCGCAATAAAGTTACCGAAGCCAAAGGCAAAAAAGTAGGAAATCAATGGCAGGTAACCATGAAAGTGACGGTTGAAAAAGTGTATTCCGATAGCTTAGGCAAAGAAACCCCTGCCAAAATCAACATTCCGATTGAGATTGGATTGCTGGCCGAAAAATTGCCTAAAAAAGCGGATGACTTGATGTTCCTTCAAAAACGTTGGATCAAAAAAGATGACACCATTGTGCTCACTTTCAACAAAAAACCCACTTATGCTGGCATAGACCCCATGCACAAGTTGATCGACGAAAACCTGGACGACAATGTGATGAAGGTGGATTGGGAGTAAAAGTTGCAATTTGGTAAGGTTTCTTCGGATTGGCTCAAACATTGCAAGTTCTTAATATATAGATTCAATTCAATCATTCAGATTTATGAAACCCACTAAAAACCGGATTTTTTGCCACGATTGCAAAAGGCCAAAAATGCTTTTTGAAAGCGAGAAAAAGGCCAATAACTTTATTAAATTCAACAGTGAGGAAATTTTACAGGAATCGGACCACAGCCCCGAACGAAGTTACTTTTGCATAGCCTGCAATGGTTGGCATGTAACAAGTTGGCAAAACTTTTCCGGCAAATCCAAGACTGAAAAAGTGCTGGAATTTTATCAAAAAGAAAAAGAGATCCATAAGAGCAAAAAGCAAAATCTGGCAACGATTAAAGCCAACACACGGGAAGCTATCCATCAAAAAGAAAAAGCTTTAAAAGTTCTGCTTGAACAATGTGATTTAAAATACATGAATGAATATGCATTGGCTAATGCCTTTCGCTTGCTTTCCGAGTTGGAATTGGAACAGAAAACACTATTTACAGAAGGCGAAAAAAAGGCTTTGGCAGAAAGGCTGGAGACAATCAGGCAAAAACTGGAAAAATCGAGGCAGTAAAAATTCTCTATTAATAGAGAATTGCTTAAATTTTGGGTCTCACTTCAGTTTTTTGATGTGGGAAAGACAAGTATCTTTAATTGCTTGGAATTTTCGCAAAATGATAATTAGAAAAGCACTTCATTATTTAGCTCCACCTCAATACTTCTCTTTCGCCATTTCCCGCTTATCGTCCTTTTCTTTGATATCGTGGCGCTTATCGTGCAGTTTTTTTCCCTTTGCGAGGGCTATGTCTACTTTGGCAAAACCCTTATCGTTGATAAACAATCGAGTTGGAACAATGGTAAGCCCTACATCGAGCGATTTTCCGTGTAGCTTTTTTAGCTCCTGCCGCTTGAGCAACAGTTTGCGGTCTCTTCGGGTGGGCACATTGTTGTAGCTGCCTTCTTCGTAGCTTGAAATTTGCATGTTGATGATGAAGAGTTCCATGCCGTTAAACACGCAATAAGCATCCTGAATATTCACTTTGCTTCGCCTGATCGACTTTATTTCTGTGCCGGAGAGTATGATGCCGGCTGAATACTTGTCGAGCAGCTCAAATTCAAAGCCTGCCCGCTTGTTCCTGATCTCAACTTTCGACTGTATTTTGTCTTTTCCCTGCATTGCCCCGAATTATCTGAAAAAAATTGGGGTGTAAATGTACATCATTCTACCTGCTTCGTTTTGCTTACCTTACATTTGCCGTCCTTTTTCTATTTCTATTATTTTGGTCAGCAGTTGGAAAGCTTTGGGATTGTTGCTTGGCGTTACCCTAGCCTTGTTTGGTATTTCCATGTTTTTCCCGGAAGGAATTGTATTTCCAAATGGTTTTAAGCTGTCGGTTTTTCGATTTGGACAATTACTTGAATTAGACAAAAAACCGGAAAAGGACATATCAGCCATTTTGGCCACGGCAAAGGAAACTGATAGTTTGCTCGAAGTGCAACACGACATTCAAGACAGCTTTTTTCCTGAAGACAGTGTGGCAAGCGATACCATAGACTTTGAAGATGCCATTGCCGCAAACCAAATGCTAAACACCAGGCCAGACACTTCCCTGCTTCGTTTACCTCCCAAATACTGCATCCAATATCCAAGTGCTGACTCCAGTTTGCTATTTCCCTTGTTTCAAATGCTCGATAGCCTAAAAGCCAAAAAAGAACTGGTTCGGGCATTGCATTTAGGCGATTCTCAAATAGAAGGCGACAGGATTACCGGCTATATCAGAGAACGATTTCAACGGCAGTTTGGTGGTTGTGGGCTTGGACTTGTGCCTATTTCAGAACCATTCGATTCCAGAAACAACCTGGTGATTCGTGCAGGAAACAATTGGCAGAAGTATTTTATATACGGAACGCCGGAACCCGGACCGCACAACCGGTATGGGCTGCTACACAGTTATTTCAAGTATCTCCTTTTTTCAGAAAAAGATTCGATGCTGAACGATTCGCTCAACCCGTCGCCCGAAAAGCCTGCCGCCAGGCATGGCATGGTGCAGTTCCAAATCATGAACAAGGGTTTTCCGAAAAGCAAGTTATATGAGCGTGTTTCGGTATGGCTTAGCAATAAAAAAGCATCCACTGAAGTGAGTTTGCGTGTGGGAAAAGAGTATGCCACGTTTAACCCCAAAGCATCCGACTCACTTCGAATGGTTCAATATGAACCTGCTTTGCCCGCCCAAAAAATAGAAATGCACATCAGCAGCAAATCTGTGCCCGATGTTTATGGCGTTTGTTTTGATTGTTCAACCGGAATTGCATTCGACAATGTGCCGCTTCGGGGAAGTTCGGGAACTGAACTTGTAAAATTTAATCAAGCATTTTTGGCCGAGCAATTGAAAGCCATGAAAGTTCGCTTCGTCATTCTTCAGTTTGGGGTGAATGTGGTTCCAACAGAAGTAGCCAACTATGCCTTCTATGAACAAATGTTCTACAAAGAACTGATGGCATTGCGAAAAGCAGGCCCAGGCATTCAGTTGTTGGTGGTCAGCGTAACAGATATGGCCAAACGGGTCGACGGTCGCTACGTATCGTACCAAAATATACCTGCCGTGAGAAATGCCCAGCGGAATGCCGCTTTTAAAGCAGGGGTGCCTTTTTGGGATTTATATGAAGCCATGGGAGGTTTGAATTCCATGTACAGCTGGGCGCATGCCGAACCCTCGCTTGCGGCAAAGGATTACACCCACTTTTCGCCCAAAGGCGCTCAAATTGTTGGAGAAATGCTTTACAAAGCCATCATGCGGGAATATATTCGCTACAAAATGGAGGCAAAAAGAAGTAAGCATTCCTAAGGAGAAACTATATCACATGCAAGGTTTTCCGTTCCGCTCAGTTCATTACCTTTGCCGCACAGAGGTATGACTGAGACAAGAGCACACTATTTCGAAAAAAAATACTGCATTGCAGGCACAGGCGGCTGTGGCCGTGAGGCACTTTGGCTGCTGATGGATGTGTTGGGGTTGAGTCCTGAAGCTTTATCTGAAATTACTGTTTTTCTGGACGACAGTCCCTCAGCAAAAGAAGTTCTCGGCATTCCAGTCATTTCCAGAATGGATTTTAACCCAGAGCTTTATAAAGTAGTTGTTGGCATAGGCATGCCCGACATCCGAAAAAAGTTTGTTGAAAGTTTACCTTCAAATACCCTATTTGCTACATTGATTCACCCTTCGGCCATAATAAGTCCATGGGCAGAAATTGGGGAAGGAAGTCTGATAACAGCCCGCTGCATAGTGAGCACACAGGTGAAATTGGGCAAATTTGCACACCTGAATCTGGGAACAACGATTAGCCACGACTTTGAAGGAGGCGACTATTTTACTACAGCACCTATGGCCAGTATAAGTGGAAACTGTATGTTTGGCGAAAGCGTGTACCTTGGAAGTCATGCATCTGTAAAACAAGGATTGGCCATTTGTTCGCATGCTCGCATTGGCATGGGAGCTGCAGTGGTAAAATCTATTCTTGAACCGGGAACCTATGTAGGTGTGCCGGCACAAAAAATTGAAAAATACAAACACCAATAACGATGAAAAAAGTATTACTGGTAATAATTCTATTGGCTACCTGCTTGCAAGTTCAGGCACAAAACTTTACAGGAGGTCTGATCGGAGGCATAAATGGTTCTCAACTTGACGGCGATGGTGTAGGTGGATATTACAAACCTGGCTTCGTGCTAGGTTTTGCAGCTGCGTTTCCCATCAATGAAAAATGGACGATTGAGCCTGAATTTATGTATTCACAAAAAGGTGCCCGTACCACCATGGATCAATACCTGGATCAAGGCATACCATGGGTTCATTTTAGATTGAATTATGCCGATTTCCCCATCATGGCTACATACAAAGTTAGGCCAGACCTTCATTTCCAAATTGGCTTATCGCCCAATGTGTTGTTAAATGCAGAGTTTGAAGATGAAAACGGTATTGTGGCAGATCGAAGGCAGTTTTTTTCTACGATTGACTTCATGGCCGCAGTAGGCATTGAATACAGAATTTTGCCTAAGCTTGGGTTTAATATGCGGTTTAACTACTCATTAATATCAGCCAACAAACGAGACCTGTCTCAGTTCAACTTCAATCAAGCATTGGTAAACAGGCTAAACAGAGCAGGCTTTTACAACAATGTGCTTTCATTCACCCTTCGATATTACATGTTTGGGGTACGTGAAGAATAGTTGATACTAAAATAGTTTCCCCGAAACTCCGTTCTTGTAGCAATTACAGGTTATTAAATACCAATTTCAAGCAACCATGACAAAAGCCAGCATACTCTGGGTCGACGATGAAATCGACCTTCTAAAGCCACACATTTTATTTTTAGAGCAACGAGGATACGACATTACACCAGTTAGCAACGGAGCCGACGCCATTGAAAAATGCCAGGAAGAAGTTTTTGACATCGTTTTTCTGGACGAAAATATGCCAGGAATGACCGGACTCGAAACCCTTGGCCAAATCAAACAAATTCGGCCTACGATGCCTGCGGTAATGATCACTAAAAGCGAGGAAGAGCACATTATGGAAGACGCCATAGGCTCCGAAATAGCCGATTACCTGATCAAACCACTGAATCCAAATCAGATTTTGATTTCGGTGAAAAAAATATTGGACAAGCAGCGTTTGTTTTCTGAAAAAACAAATATGAGCTATCAGCAGGATTTTCGCAACCTGGCCATGGCGTTCAACGACAACATGGACTACGCCGAATGGGCCGATATATATAAAAAACTGGTTTTCTGGGAGTTGGAGATAGAGCGAACAGAAAACAAAAGTATGGAAGACGTGATCGTCATGCAAAAAGATGAAGCCAACACCAACTTTGCCCGGTTTATAGAAGACAATTACGAAGACTGGCTCAACGACCCGAAAGCTAATAGGCCTATACTTTCTCATCAACTGATGAAGAAAAAAGTATTTCCGAATATAAAACAAGACGATTCTTTATTCTTCATCCTGATCGACAATCTTAGGCTCGATCAGTGGCGCATTATTCAGCCTTTGCTCGAAACCTACTTTTCGGTGGAAGAAGAATCTACTTACTATTCCATTTTGCCAACTGCTACTGCTTTTGCCAGAAACGCTATTTTTTCTGGTATGATGCCCAGTGAAATGCAAAAATACCATCCCGATATTTGGGTTGGCGACGATGAAGATGAAGGCAAAAACAAGCACGAAGAAGCGTTTTTAGCCAAACAACTTGCTAAAAACGGCTTGAGCAACATCAAATTTTCTTACCACAAAATCCTCAACACGCAACAAGGAAAAGATGTAGCCGACAAAATCAACAACCTGATGGGCAACCAGCTCAACGCCATTGTCTACAACTTTGTAGACATGATGAGCCATGCCCGCACAGACACACAAATGATAAGAGAACTGGCACCAGATGAGGCGGCTTATAGAAGCTTGACTTACAGTTGGTTTCAACATTCGCCATTGCTCGAAATCATCAAAAAAATTGCGGACAAAAAGAAGCGCATCATCATCACCACCGACCACGGAACCATTCGGGTGAAAAAACCTTTCAAAATTGTGGGCGACAAAAGTGTGAACTCCAACCTACGCTACAAACAAGGCAAAAATCTGGGCTTCGACGATAATAACAATGTGATGGTGGTTAGAAAACCAGAAGGTATTTACCTTCCTAAAATCAATGTTTCAACTGCTTATGTGTTTGCCAACAATGATTCATTTTTTGCCTACCCCAACAACTACAATTACTATGTCAACTACTTTAAAGACACCTTTCAACACGGTGGAATTTCTTTGGAAGAAATGGTGATTCCGTTCATTAGTTTAACTCCTAAATAAGTGTTCCATATTTCTTTGTATTTTTGCACTTCAAAACGCATTAGACCATTTCAATTATGAAAAAATATATCGTTGGCTTATTTCTTGTGTTGGCCTCTGCCGCTATGAGTGTAGCTCAAGCTACTTTAAAATTCGGTCGTGAAACTCACGATTTTGGCGAAATGAAAGAGGGTGACCTGGCTTCCTATGAATTTGAATTTACCAATACAGGAAACCAGCCGCTTATCGTATCCAATGTTCAGCCGAGCTGCGGTTGCACTTCACCTTTCTGGACAAAAGAACCTGTGATGCCTGGTCAAAAAGGGAAAATCAAAGCCACCTACAACAGCCAGGGAAGACCTGGAGTTTTCAACAAAAGCTTAACTGTTGTGAGCAATGCCAGCAATGCCACCTCTACGCTTTACATCAAAGGAATGGTGAAGAAGAAAGAAGCTGCTGTTGTTTACACCGAAGAACAATTGAAAAAATCTCCGAAAATCATCATCGAGAAACAAGCCATGAACTTGGGAAAAATGGAGATAAACCAAAAAGTAGCGGCCAAATTTCAGATTAAAAACACAGGTTTAAGCAACTTGGAAATTCTCGATGCCCAAAGTACTTGCCATTGCACAACATGGCAACTGTCGATGCCTAATATTCCTCCCGGAGGTACAGGTATTCTGAACATAACTTATGATCCACGAACCAAAGGGAAGCAAACCGAAACGGTGTACATCACAAGCAACGACCTGAACAATTCAAGCGCCAAAGTGACCTTTGAAGCAGAGGTACTCGAAACGTTGGGCAGCAACCAAATGATGAAAGAGAATAAAAGTTTTGTTCCTTTCAAATAAACTAAATCAGCTTAGAATTTGCACCGGCAACAGTATCACACAACTCATTTCTTTGGCCTTATGAAAAGAAAGACATGGTTGATGCTCTTGTCGGTTTTTTTGTTTGCACTGCTAGCTCAAGCTCAAAAAAACACTAGTTCAGGCGGCGGCGACAACAAAGGCAAACTACCAAAGCCGGTGGTGCCACTCGATGGTGAAAACCCACTAATCCATGTAGATTCACTGGCCTCAGACAAGCGACCTAAAGAACCAAGAAAGAAAAAAATTCCGAAGAAAATGTTTTACGGAATCAAAACCCGCAAAGCATATACCAGGATAAAAAAGGGTAAAATTTATAACTACGAGCTTTTTTATGTATTGAAAAAGCCTCAGGATCCCATGCCGTATGTGAGAGACATTTACTGGTTTCACCAGAAAAAGAGAAAGATTTTTGTTGGCCCAATTCCTGTAAAGGACAAAATACATGCTAAAATTATGCACGGGCCATACACTAAATATATCAACCGTGACATTGTAGAGCAAGGCATCTACTATTTAGGTGCAAGGCATGGCCGCTGGATGTTTGAAAAACCTGTGGGGGAAGAACCCATTCTGCAAGATAAAATAAAATATTACAAAGGCTTTCCGAAGGAATCGGAGATAGTTTATTTCGATGTGGACAAGAAGAAGCTGAAAGAGGTATTGCCTGTAGAAGGGGGAAAATACCACGGGCAATATTTTAGATATTATGAAGATGGAATTCTGGCTGAAGAAGGAAAATTCGAAGAAGGAAAGAAGATTGGAATGTGGATTGAGTATTTCCAAAGTGCTAAAAAGTTAATCAAAAAGCAAACCCAGTATGCCAAAAGCTGGACTATTGAAGACTTTGAGCCCTATGTGGTGAGGGAGTACAATGAAAAAGGCAGGGTAACGTACGACAAGGCTTCAGAGGATAAAAAGAAAGCAGCCGAAGAGGCAAAAAAACCCGCCAAAAACTAACACCATTTTGAAAACCCTATACATTGCCCTGGCTTCCGTCGCCATTTGCCTGGCTGGTTTGTGCTTTTGGTGGTTTGGTTTTGGCCGTCATGTTCATTTCATGGATAAACTGGTTTCAGAAAGTGCAGTTTTGGTACTTGAATTGAAAAAGGGCAACTATATTTCGCAACCTGATTCTATTTTTCCTCAGACAGTTCAGCAAACCAGCTTGTTTCAGGAAAGCCGTACCAATTGGGTCAACCTGCTGAAACTGGCTGCATCTTTAGGTGCCGATACAGGTAAAATAAAGTCTGCGCCCGTTTGGTTTTCTGTCCATACTGGCAATGAGAATAAACCTGAGTGGGTTTGCTATTTGCCGGAGATTGATTTCGGATCAAATGTAAGCGCCTTTGAAAAGTTAAAAGCTACTGGTTTCAGATTTTCGGTTCGAAGTTATCAGGGAATGGACGTGCTGGAATGGACACCCGAAAAGCAGGGAGAAAGTTTTGCCATCACACAGGTTAATGGCGTATGGGTGTTGTCTCATTCAGGCTATCTCGTCGACGAAGTAATCAGAACACATCATGCATTCAAGTGGACTTCAGACATGGTTGGCACTGTGAAATCCTTGCCGGAATTTAAAGCCGAATCGCCTAAGAATTTATATTGGTACATTCAACCAAAACAAATTCCGGAATGGGCAGCCTATTACTTCAAACCTTCTTTCACCCCTTTCTTTACCAATTATTTTTCTGGGGCATATCTGGGAGGGAATTTTGAACTACAAGGAAAAAATGTGGTGTTAACCGGGTTTTCCACCGAAACAAAAAGCAAAAATGACAATATGCCAATTTCAGCTGCTTGGCCAGTGGTGGCATCGGGCAACTACCTAGTCACCTATAAAACTGCTTTTTTAACCCAAAACCTGAACCCTTTGGGCTTTCCTCAATTTCAAAAATCTCAAATTGCCAACCTTTCGCCTGTAAGTATTCAGTTTGCTGTTATAGAACATCTTCAAAAAAACGAGAAGCTACTCACTTTAACAGGGCCAACAGTTCCTGCACTTTTTGAAGATTTGAGAAATGCCCACGACGAAGCCAAAAAAGAGGACAGTTTGTTATTGGACTTGCACAACAATCAGGTTATCATGCAATTGCCACAATCGGCCTGGAATCTGCTTGGCACAAAAAATAAATTAGGTGCCATGATACCCTGCTATGTGGCACTGTCAGGCAATGAGATTTTGTGTTCGAGCCAAGTATTGCTGCTGAGAAAGTGGCTAGACAAAATAGGGGCGGCAACAAGTCACCGACCAGACCAAGCAAGAAATGCACAGATTCATTTGGATTTTAAGATGCATAAAGGACTATCGCTACTTAAAGAGCAGTTATTGGCAAAACAAATTAAAGGTTTTAATCAGGATCAAGATTTCTTCAAAAACTGGGACAATCTGGAACTTATGCACCAAAACAACCGAATTCAGATACGGTTGGCTGCAAGAACCAGTACCTCCGACACCGTTGTTTTCGACCAACTGGCACGGGTGAATGTAGGCAATTCTGTTACCAGATTTTGGCCTTACCCCAAAACTCCAGGGCTTGAGCAAGCTCATTGGGTGGTTTGCCAACTGAACAACAACCAATTGCTTAGGCTTGGCCCAAAAGGCGAAGTATTGTGGAAAACTCTGTTGCCTGAGCAAGCTTCCACTTACCTTCAATTGCTGGACTTAAGCACCAAAGGCAACTATGGTTTGCTGTTGGCAGCAGGCAAGTATTTTGATGTAAGAAATGAACTGGGAGCTTCTATTTCGGGATTCCCAAAAATGCTACCCGATACGCTTCCTGTTGAACTGGTTTCGGCCTGGGACTATGATGGCAAAAAAGACTACCGCCTGGTAGCTGTAAGCCGTTACGGAGATGTGTTTGCTTCGGCCACAACCGGAACTTGGCTTCCAGGTTGGGCACCGCTTTCTCCCGGCGATAAACTTACTTTCCCCCCAAGGCATTTTCGGGTGGGAGACAAAGACTTTATTTTGCTTGCGTTGCAAAGTGGACGAATAGAGCTACGAAACCGCAAAGGTGAAATGCAACCCGGTTTTCCAATGGAAATGGGCAACCGCCTGGTTGACGACTATTTGCTGGAACCTGGGCTAAGTACCAACCAAACTTACATATATGTGCTCACGCTGGTAGGCGAAGTGCTTAAAATCAATTTGGAAGGCGAAAAAATATCGTCCCAACAGTTGTACAGGCCTGAGCGAGAAACAAAATTTAGGTTTTGTCTCGACCAAGATCGGACAAGCTTCTGCACTGTGAGGCAAGTGCCTGGAAAACTCACCGTGTTTGACCAAAATTATAAATCGCTTTTCGATTGGCCTACCGAACACAAAGATTGGCAGGTGCAATATTTCCGATTTGGGTCTTTTGGGAAAATTTTCTGCCTTACCGATCCGGTTAAAAAAGAAACATTTATACTGGATGAAGGCGGGAAACTCCTCAACAAAACTGCATTACCAGGAGCGATGAAAACGAATTTTATCCCATTAGAAGATAATGGCGTTTTCAAACTGGCTACTGCCAAAGATAGCCTGATTTATTTCTATAAAATGACCTTGCCTTAAACCTAAAGAATCAAAATAGGTCGATGAAATACCTGGCCTTCTGAAATCCAACGAATGACGGTCTGGCCTTTGCAGCCCTGTGGAATTTTGACCTCGGTGAGGCCTGGGTGAACAACAGTGGTTTGAACTGCCCACTCTCTGCCCAACATATCTACCATTTTGCAAGAACTAAGTACTTTTCCCTTATCGTTTTCGACCATGATCACATCAGAGGCTGGAACCGGAAACACCTGCCATGCTTTTTGAACCAAATTGATCCCTGCAACTGACAGAATTCCTTCCTCCAACGTTTTAAATGCATTGATACGACCAAAACCATAAAATTTATCCCATCCCGGTGTGTCCTCTGCAACCAAACCAACTTGGTCAACTGCATTGTTTCTTATTAACCTTCTAATTTCTTCAAGTCTGCGGGTTGGATCCTGAGCCAGCAACAAAGAAACTAAACCACTCACATGCGGTGCTGCCTGAGAAGTACCTCCCCAATATGAGCCAAAGTTCGTATTTGAAGTGTGATTCAATCCATAAATAAAATTGCCTGGTGCCACCACATCGATATGATTCCCAAAATTACTTCCGCTGGTTGTGCGCCAAAAAAACGGAGAAGATCGCTGGTCGTTTGGGTTGGTGCTGCCAACAGCAATGGTATTGGCAAAACCGGCAGGATAATAGGTCACTTCATTATTCTCATTCATCATACAAGCTACTACAATCACATTTTCAACAAATGCTTGATCTATAGCTTCCCGAAATGCTGCCGACACACCAGAACCTCCTAAACTCATATTTAAAACCCTTGCACCGTTGTCTATTGCGTAGTAAATACTTGCAATGATGTTGGAGTATGAACCTGAGTTTTGATTATCAAGGCATTTCAAGGGCATAATCTTGCAATGCCAATCTACACCGGCAAAACCCAATGAATTGTTGCTATTGGCGCCCAAAATACCAGTCACATTTGTACCGTGTCCATGGTCGTCGGCCGGGTCGATGTCGGCATTTACAAAATCCCAACCACGCACATCGTCAATAAAACCATTGTCGTCATCATCAATTCCATTATTTGGAATTTCGGCTCTGTTTCTCCAAATACGGCCAGCTAATTCAGGATGATCCCATTTAAGCCCTGAATCGCTAATGGCAACAATAATGGAACTGTCACCGGAAGTAATATCCCAAGCTCGGGTAATATCGATGTCGGCACCTTCAACAGCAGGGCTCAATGAAAAAGTGCCATTGTTTCGCAGTGCCCATTGCACGTTGAAACGAGGGTCATTTGGAGAAAGATGTGTATTCATTACTCCCGCTCCTTTCACCTTGTAGTCGGGTTCAACGTACTTAAAAAGTTTGGTAGAATAGTAATCTTTAACAGCATGCAACACATTGATTGAATCTTTAAATTCCAGAACAAACAGGTTGAGGGCTTTCTTTGTGCGGCGAAACTGAACTTTTCTAGCCTTCACACAAGCATATTTTCTATTGATAGCATCCAACATTTCGTAGCCTGTTGTGACTGTGCCTCTCTTTATATCCCATCTCGGTGAGGCGTTATCGGTGAAGCGCACCAGCAATCTATTGTTTGCGTACTGATGAGGAGGCTGTGCTGACAAGTTTTGCGGGAAAATTGCCCCAACCAAAATGAGAAATAAACCAATAACAGAATAATTCATGTTGATTCGTTTTTCAGGTGTTGACAAATTTAATTGAAAATCCATCATGCTCAAATGCTTTTGTTGTAAAATTCATACACCTGAAAGAACCTAAACGAGCAAAAAGCAAGGTTCTATAAGCTATTAAAAGAGCAAAAATTGGGCAGCGAAGCCAACAAAAAAGATTAAACCCGCTAAAAATTATTAATTATTGCATCCAAACAGGCCAATGATTTGCTTAACCATCAGAAACCAAAATTGCTCTTGTTCAAGACAAAGACTACCAATTAATAAATCTATTCGCAATATATAAAGGAGTGACTTTGAATGGCTTTGGGGGTTACAGCCACCACACGATAAATGCCTGTTTGCAAACCTGGAAGCTGAATAGTTGACGAACCCAATGAAAAAATGTAGGTGCCCAACATCTTACCTGAACCATTGAAAAGTTTGCAAAAACCACCTTGCTCAGCATGAATTTGAAGTCCATGGCTGTTCAACCCAACCGTCAGATTTTGAAGCTCTTGATTCTGGTTTGAAGTAATAACAGGTCTGTTGTGACACAGCATTTCATACATGTAGGTACGAATATACCGTCCAATGGTATCGGCCCAGGGAGAACCAAGATCGGGCAAGTGCATGTTGGGCACGTTCAATGTTTTCATGCGGCTGAAATTGCCCATGCTTGCAGCTTTATTTGTGATGTACAAGCTACTTCCAAATGTAACAGGGGTGCCAAACAAATTTCCTGCCTGATAAGGCACTACAGGATCTGTAAGATTATGAATACAAGCTACTGAAGTTTTCTCACCGTTCATCCAAAGTGTGTCACCAATTCCACCAGCCACACTGATTAAACCCGACAAGGTGTCTGAAACGCCTGGAGTTGATGTGCCTTCTTCAAAAGTGCCCGAACCTGGAGGAAAAGCAAAAACCGGCACTTCATCTGTTTGCCAAAATGCCGTATGTACCGCATTAAAACCACCTGCTGAAAAACCAACCATGTAAATTTCGTTCGGGTCAAACACCAGAGAGTCTGCATGTGCCCTAAAAAACCGAACAGCTGCTTTGCAATCTTGAGCACCACGGTAAACAGCATGAAATCCTTCCAAGGCAGAAAGCGAATTCATGCCGATACGATAGTCTATGGCTGCTGCCAGGTAGCCACGTTTGGCAAAATCCAGGCAAGCGAGTTGCACATAGTACTCTTCCCTTGATCCCGAAATAAAACTTCCGCCATACACCACAATCACCATTGGCCGGGTAGATACCACATGATCTGTTGGTGAATATAAAGTAGCTTGTAGGGTATCTGGTTGATTCAAAAAATTTACATTTTGACCATATACCAAGTCGCTTACTTCTATATTATTATACAGTGTATCCCGGTAAAGACCACCAGGAAAACACGCCTGCCCAAATCCGTCGATAGACAAAAAAACAAGGACAAGGAAAAGCAATCTGTTTTTCATATTGATTAATTAATTAAATTGAAAAGCCTTCTCCAGCGAATGCCATCCAAAACAAAGTTGTTTTCAGGGTCTAGCGACATCCAAATCATCCATGCTTTGCCCACCACATGGTCTTCCGGCACAAAGCCCCAAAACCTTGAATCCTCCGAATTGTGGCGGTTATCGCCCATCATGAAATAATAATTTTGCTTCCAGGTGTAAGTCTCCACAGGCTTTCCATCTATCAATAGTTTTCCATTGTCGAGTTTCACATCATCCAAGAATTCATATTCTTTTATCATCTTAAAATAAAGCTGAGCATTTCTAGCATCCATTTTTGTGGTTGCTCCGCTTTTAGGAATCCAAATTGGGCCATAATTGTCTTCATTCCAGCCAAATTTAGCATCTTGAGGATATACTCTTGGGTTGGGTTCCTCCTCAGGCATATCAGCCAGATTAAGTTCTTCCACAAAACTCATTTCTTTCAGTTTGGCTGCCCTTTCAGGTGTTGTAAACAGCAGGTATCCTCCGGGAATGTTATAATGCTCAGTGATATCTAGTTTTTTAAACACCTTGTCGTTGATGTTTTGGCCAGTGAAAAGTGTGTACCGATATTGCATCATTTCGGGTTCATGCGCCTTTTTGCCGTTGATGAAAGCCACATGCTTTTTCAAAGTTAGTGTGTCTCCTCCTATTCCGATGCAACGTTTGATATAGTTGGTTTTCAAGTCGGTTGGATAATCATAATCGGCGGGCCAGTTAAACACAACCACATCGTTGTTTTTGATGCTCGAAAAGCCGGGAAGTCTGAATTGCGGCAATTGAATCAACCTGGTATAAGATGGTATTTCAGTTCCCCAAATTTTTTGATGGGTAAGTGGCACTTGTAGTGGCGTTTTAGGTGTGCGGGCTCCATAGTGCACTTTGCTTACAAACAAGAAATCGCCTACCAGCAGCGATTTTTCCATAGAAGGCGTAGGTATAGTAAATGCTTCCAGAAAAATCCAACGAACAAATGTGGCTACCACTACGGCAAAAACTATGGCGTCGAGCCACTCCCGTGCCCATGATTTTTTCACTTTATCTTCTTTCTGTTGGCTGTTTTTCAGATCTGTATTCATATAAAAATGAGTTGGCTCAAACTTGTAATCGAAATTTTAGGTTATCCATTGAGCGGCGGCAAAACTAAGCATTCATTTTTAGTACAGGAGGAAATTGCTGATGTTCACGGGCGAATTACGAGGATTAGTAAAGGAATTTTTTTAGCTATGAAAGACCAGAAGGCCGCCGTGATAGATTTGGGCACCAATACCTTTAAATGGTTGGCAGCAAAATCTTCTCAAACCGGTTTTGAAACACTGTATGCAGAGAGCCAAAAAGTGAACCTGGGAGAAGGTCTTGCTTTAGGTCAGCTCACCGAGGCATCTATGGAAAGAGGGATTGCATCTTTATTATATGCAGTCGAAAAACTTGACCAGTATGGCATTTCCAATTCCAACATGAGAGTGATTGGCACCAGCGCTATTCGCAATGCAACGAATCATAAAGTCTGGGTAGAAAATGTAAAAAAAACGACAGGGCTGGAAGTTGAAGTTATTAGCGGGGATGAAGAAGCTAAACTGATTTTTCAAGGCATTTTGGCATCAGGCGCTTTGGGCCAAGAAACGGTGTTGGTGATGGATATTGGTGGCGGAAGCGTGGAGTTTATCATAGGCCACGAAGAAGGCATTGTTTGGAAACAAAGTTTTGAAATAGGTGGAAACAGACTCAGACAAAAATTTCAAACCAGCGACCCCATTTCGGCTGAATCAATAATCCAACTTCTTCAATATTTCGGCAGTCAACTCGAACCTTTAAAAACAGCCATTGACGCCTATCAACCGCAGCAACTGGTAGGTTCTTCGGGTAGTTTCGATACACTTGGTTTAATGCACCATTTAAATCTTGGACTTGCAGAGCAAACTTATTCCATAAAAAAACATGAGGTATCATTGGCCTACTTTGAGCAGGTTTGCCAAAAATTTATCGTCCTCAACCGAAAAGAACGTTTGGCAATACCCGGCATGATAGAATTGCGGGTCGATCTTATCGTAGTAGGCTCCATTCTTATTCAATGGGTGGTTCAACACCTACACAATAGACCTATTTTAGCCAGCGGCTATTCGCTGAAAGAAGGATTAATCTGGGAAATGCTTTCGAAAAAATGAACCAAAAGAAAACAATATTAATAGCCGACAGCGGCTCCACAAAAACTGCCTGGGTTTTGCTAAAAGGCGACGACAAGTATGAATTGGAAACCCCAGGCATCAATCCATATTACCAAAACAGCCAAGATATTCGTGCGGCGCTTGCCTCGAATACGCAGTTTATCCAAATCATTGTTCAAAAAATTGACCAAGTATATTTCTATGGTGCAGGCTGCTCGGTAGCGGCGAATAATCAATTGGTATTACAGGCGCTCAGGCCATTTTTTCCCTACGCTCAAATAGCAATAGCGCATGATATGCTTGCTGCAGCCCGGGCGCTTTGCGGGCAGACTCCTGGAATTGCATGTATTTTAGGCACAGGCTCAAACTCTTGCTTTTTCGACGGCGAAGAAATCACATCACAATTTGACAACTTGGGTTTTTGGCTTGGCGATGAAGGAAGTGGAGGATATTTGGGCAAACAGTTGGTAACTGCTTGGTTTCACAAAGAAATGCCAGAAAGTCTTTGGCAACTTTTCGCTGATACTTACCAGATAGACAGAGACATTGTGCTCGATTGTGTGTACAAACAACCTTACCCAAACAGATATCTGGCTTCATTTTCTGTGTTTCTAAAAACCAACATTCAAAACCCTTGGTGCGAAGAGCTTGTTTCATCCTCATTCAAGCTTTTTTTAGAGCGCTATGTGGTCAATTATCCAAAAAGCGAACAGGTTGATATCCATTTTTTAGGTAGCGTGGCGCTTCATTACCGTGAAATTTTAATAGCCAGCACGAAACATCTCGGACTTCGACCCGGAAAATTGATGGGTTCGGCCATAGAAGGTTTATCTTTGTATCATCAAAACTAGACAGCCATGTTGGTTCCTTTTCAACAATTGCCTTCCTATTCTCGTGTTTGGGTTTTCCAAAGCACAAAATGTATAACTGCTCAACAAAAAGAGTCGCTGGAAACCATGATGTCCGGTTTCTGCGAAGCCTGGCAAAGTCATGGTAAAGAACTGGTGGCTGGGTTCAAAATTGAGTGGGAGCATTTTCTAATAGTGGGTGTAAACGAAAACAGCAAAGACGCAAGTGGTTGCTCAATCGACAAGCTTTTTCACCTGCTTTCTCAATGGCAAACGGCGCAAGATTTAGATTTTTTTGACAGGAAATTTGTTGCACTTGTTGACCAGGAAAGCTTAAATTTCGCTTCAATTCAGGAGGTAAAATCAATCTATAAACAAGGAAAAATACCAGATAATCAACTGATAATAAACACATTGACAAATACTAAAGCACTTTTTGAAAGTAGTTTTACGCAAGCCATTTCAGAGAGTTGGATTGGGGCCGGACTTTCAAAAGCGATGGTGTAATTTTTGCCAATTTTTTGGCAGAATAGAATTTTATCTAATTTGCCGATTCAAACTCGAATTATATCAACTTGATTTCTCTTCATATGAAGCAAATAGCCTCTCTGATTCTGATAGCCGGTTTCTCCATTTCTTCTCTTTCGGCGCAGGATAAAATGACCAAAACAGCCGACAAATTGTTCAAGTCCAAAGGCGAATACGAATCTGCAATACAGGAATATAAGAAATTATTGGGCAAGGATGGTGTAAAAGCATCGTACGTGAATGCTCAAATTGCAGAATCATACAGATTGTCGAACCGAGTTGCTCAAGCAGCTCCATTTTACAAGGCTGCCATAGATGCAGGTATCAAAGTAGATTCTATAAAATTTCAATATCCCTTTGCACTTAAAGCAACTGGCGACTACAAAGCCGCATCTGATGCTTTTTCTGCCTATTTAGCAGCTGGAGGCCGTCCTAAAAATATGGAGAGAGCAGGCAAGGAAATTGAAAATTTAAAATCTGCAGAGAAAATAGCTTCAACAAGAACAAGAATTGAAGTTTCGAACTTAGAAGCATTAAACACTTCAGCGGCTGAGTTTTCTCCTTTTGTCCAAGAAAAAGAACTCATCTTCTCTTCTTCCAGAGGAAGTACTATTTATAAACCCACTGGCACACCATTTACTAGCTTGTATAAATATAAGTTAGATGGAAGTGGCCCGGAGTCAGTTTCTGAATTGGCATCCAACATCAACACAGTCAACATGCACGAAGCCAGCGCCACCATCAGCAAAGATGGCAAAACACTGGTTTTTGCACGAAGTAACGATGGCAGCCGCAAAGGACCCAGAGAAGTTGGTTTGTTTATTTCTAAATACCTTGATGGAAAGTGGAGTGATCCACAACCGATGCCATTTTCAGATCCTGAAAACTGGTTTGGTAGCCCGGCTTTTGCACCAGACGGCAAAACTTTATATTTTTCTTCTAACAAACGTGGTGGTAAAGGTGGTCTGGATTTGTACAGATCTTCACTAGATGCCAACGGACAATGGGGCAAAGTGACAAACTTAGGTGAAGCAATTAACACAGCCGGTGACGAAGTTTTCCCCTATGTAGCCGAAGATGGCAAACTGTTCTTTTCATCTGATGGACATGCAGGCATCGGTGGGCTCGATATTTTTGAGGCTGACAAAGATAAAGATGGCAATGTTGCAGTCAGGAATATGGGAGTGCCAATGAACAGCCGTTGGGACGATTTTGGACTTGCCTTCAAAACGCCAGCTGATGGATATTTTTCTTCAAATCGTGAAGGTGGCAAAGGAGACGACGATATCTACTATTTCAGAGACGCTAAAAACGATCCCCGCATTGTAAAATTCAACCTGGAAGGGGTTGTATTTAGCAAAGATGATAAAGGAAAAGAGGAGATTTTAGCAAGTACTCACGTAGTGTTACTCGATGCTCAAAATAAACAATTGGCTGAAACACAAACGGATGAAAATGGTATGTTTGTTTTCAATCTTGAGCCTTCTAAAAACTACACCCTGCTATCCGACAAAAAAGATTTCTTTACAAAAAGAGATCCTATTTCTACTGTAGGCAAATCTCCAGATCCTGAAACGTTGTTTGAAAAAGAAACCGTCATCAACATGACCCACAAGATGGTGTTGGAAAAAATCAAACTGGAGAAAACCTTTGTTATCGACAATATCTATTACGATTTGAACAAGGCCGACATTAGACCTGATGCAGCTATTGAATTGGATAAAATTGTTGAAACTTTGAACGATAACCCAACCATTACCATTGAGTTGAGCTCGCATACTGATAGCCGTGGTGACGACAAGTTGAATGCTAAACTTTCTCAAGCAAGAGCAGAATCTGCCAGAGCTTACATCGTTTCAAAAGGAATTGTCGCAGATAGGATTACAGCAAAAGGTTATGGCAAAACCAAACCAATCATTATAGACGCTGCCACAGAAGAAGATTTTCAGAAAAATCGTCGTACAGAATTTAAAGTGACGAAAATCAAAAAATAAGCATCTTTAAGGGGTTAGAGATGTTAACGGGTCTGTCGAACGACAGGCTCGTTCTTTTTTAGGGCAATTCGATATACAAACCCGTTTCATCCGAAACAACAAGAAAAGTAGCCACATCATCACATCCCTGCCCCGAACCTTCTACACCAGTGTGGAGCGAAAAACGGTACTCATGCAGTGGGCAAATAATTTCGTCGAATTGGTTGCAAAATCCTTTTCCTAAAGAAGCCTTCATGTGCGGACAAGCATCGGCCACCGCATAAAACCCGGTTTCAGTTCTTGCCAAAGCAACTTTCAAATCCCTGCTTTTAAAGTGGATTGTTTTCACTCCTTTAATTGGGATTACTTGTTGTGCTTTCTCCAAGCTATCGAAGACCTTTACTTTCATGTTGTTGTTTGTTAGATAAAATGGCCGGGCCAAACGCTTTTCTTTGTTACTTTGCCTTCGGAATTACCCCCCCTGGTGTGTGAAAATATCAAAAGAATTTAAAGTTGGTGTGCTTGGAATCTCTGCATTGGTCATACTCTATTTTGGATATGGCTTTTTGAAAGGCTCCGACTTGTTTGTAACCACAAAAAGATACTTCGTAAAGTTCGACGATATAGAAGGACTTACGGTATCGAACCCGGTCATGCTCAACGGATACTCGATTGGCCTCGTTAAAAAAATCACTTTAATTCAAGGAAAACAAAATCGACTGCTATTAAATGTTGATTTGGATGAAGATGTTTTGATTGGCGATTCTGCAAGACTCATCCTATCGAGCAGCGATTTACTCGGTGGCAAAATGCTGGTATTGGACGTTGGCAAAAAAGGAACAAACAGCAAAACAGATACACTTTTATCAGGCAAGGAGGAGGGACTCACTCAATTGATACAAAAGTCGGCTTTGCCAATGATAGACAACATCAACAAACTTTTCAATCATATTGATGGCTTAGTGCTTTCATTTTCTTCTACTGCCGAAAAACTCAATGCTTCGCTCGACAATGTGGCTCGTACATCGGGCACCGTTGATAAGATGATTGCCACCAATGAAAAAGATTTTGAGATATTAACAGACAATTTGCGCATCCTTTCCGGCTCACTCATTAATACAGAAAAATCTTTGAGTTTAATGATGAGTAAATATACCCAGTTTGGCGACAGCCTGAATAAGATAAAACTGGCGCATTCTATTGAAAACCTAAACAAATCGGTAAAAGAAGTTCAAACCAGTTTGGCAAGCCTGAATGCAGGCAAAGGCACGATGGGTAAAATGCTGAAAGACGACTCATTGTACACTAATTTAAGCCATTCGGCTCAGTCACTTGATCTGTTGCTTAAAGATTTGAAAGCGAGACCTAAAAGGTATGTGCAGTTTTCTGTTTTTGGCAGAAAAGAAAAGAAACAATAGTCGACTAGACTAATTTTGCTATTGCTTTGAGCATGACTTCTATGTGGCTTGTAGCATCTAGCAGGCCTTTGTGAACCGACTGAACCCTGTGGTTTTCGTTCAAAAGAAAGGTAACCCTGCTCGATACATTTACAAAAGGCAATTTCGCTCCATAAGCTGCAGATACTTTTCCATCAATATCGCTCAACAACTCAAAAGGCAATTTATATTGGCGGATAAAATTGAAATGTGATGATGCGCTATCGGTACTGATACCAACAAGATCAATGCCTGCATCTTTAAATTCATCGTAACTGTCTTTGAAACCACACACTTCTTTGGTACAACCTCCGGTAAAATCTTTAGGGTAAAAGAATATGATACAGGGTTTTCCACCCAGATTTTTTGAGAGTTTAAATGTTTTTCCCTCAGCGTTTTTGAGTGTAAAATCTGGTGCTTTTACTCCAATAGATATTGACATAATAACTTAGTTTACTTTCTTAAACTAAACAATCCACAGTTTTGTTGAACTTGCCTCCTTTTACTTTGCAATCATGCCAGACATTGAAACCATTCACATTTCCGAAAAGCCAAACGATGGCTTTGAAGCCCAAATCAAACTGCTGGCACCATCAGCTTTGTTTATATTGACAGATGTGAACACCAAAAAACATTGCTATCCGCTATTGAAACCATTTTTACCAAAGCACAAAGTACTGGTAATTCCAAAAGGAGAGCAACACAAAAATCTGGAAACATGCCAACTTGTTTGGAACTGGCTCACCTCGTTGGAAGCTGATCGTTCAGCTTTGCTTATCAATCTTGGGGGTGGCGTTGTTGGAGATTTGGGAGGTTTTTGTGCAGGAACTTACAAACGAGGAATTCGTTTCATGCAAATGCCAACCACGTTGCTTGCCATGGCCGATGCTTCCGTTGGAGGAAAAACAGGGATTGATTATCAAGGTTTTAAAAATCATTTGGGCCTTTTCGCTCAGCCCGAGAATGTGTTTATTTATACAGAGTTTCTAAAAACATTGCCCGAAAAAGAACTCATTTCAGGATGGGCCGAAGTTGTGAAACACTGTTTAATTGCAGACAATTCAAAATGGCAGGAAATAAAACACCTGGAGCCCCAGGAGACATCCATGTTAAACTGGGTAAGCCATTCAGTTTCGGTCAAATCAGCCATTACCACCGAAGATCCGACAGAAAAAGGCATTCGGAAAGCCCTGAATTTTGGGCATACAGCAGGCCATGGCATCGAAAGTTATTTTCTAGCGCAAGAAAAGCCGATTCTTCATGGTTTTGCCATTGCAGCTGGCATGGTCATAGAAAGCTTTGTTGCCTGGAAGAAAAAACTCATTTCACTGCAGGAGTTGGAGGAAATTGAAGAATTTATGCTGAGCACTTTTGGCGTAGTTCGGTTGGAACAGGAACAAATTCAACCAATTATAGCACTGATGAAACAAGATAAAAAAAATGAAAAAGGCCAGCTATTTCTGGCGTTGCCAAATGGTATCGGGCAAGCAAAAGTGCATGTGCAGGTTACTATTAAAGAAATTGAACAAGCCATGAACTGGTATCGGGGTTAACTATGCGCATTGGACTAATTTCTGATACCCATGGATATTTAGACCCTAGGGTTTTTGAGTATTTCAAGAACTGTGATGAGGTTTGGCATGCCGGCGACATCGGTATTTTGGAATTGATTCAGGAGTTGGAAAAATTTAAACCATGCAGGGCAGTCTATGGCAACATAGATAGCCACGACATCAGGTATTCATGTCCGGAATATCAAGAATTTGAATTGGAAGGCGTAAAAATCATCATGACACATATAGCAGGAAAGCCGGGGAGCTATAACCCTGCATTGAGACAGAAAATCATAAAAACCAAGCCTGATATTTTGGTTTGCGGACATTCGCACATTACTAAAGTTCAACGTGATCCAAGATTTGCGCCTTTATTGTATGTAAACCCCGGTGCAGCAGGCAATCTCGGATTTCATAAAATTAAAACCATTATGCGGATGGAGCTGGATGCCGGCAAAATTTCAAAACTCGAAGTGATTGAACTTGGCAAGCGGGGGTAATGTACTTTGAAATTTTTACCTTACTTTGTTTACGGTTTCGCTCAACAACATTAAAAATATGAAAATAATCTGGCTATCTGTCTGGGTCACGCTATGTGTATTTGCTAAAGAACTCAAAGCACAACCTCAGTGGACTACCTTGCTGGCAGACTCCTTTTACCAACAACGTCCAACCCATTTCGATTTAAGCCAAAAGCTTCTTTGGGCAAATCAAGCAGCTCCAAATTCAGCTTTTATTTCCGATACACTTGTGTCTGACAGGCAAGGACTTAGTTTTCACGCTATTGGCCTAAAACCTTTGGCCATCCAACATGCGGGTTTTAGCCGCACAGATGGATTGAAAACAAGCATAGCCTTGGATTATCCGTTCTCTATGCCGATAGTTCATGACCTCGATACCATTGAAATAAGTTACAACCTGCTATGGGATACAATTTTAGGAGGGGGCGAGTCTGGAAGAATTGTAGCTGGCCTCATGCATGCTTATCCCCAGGGAGGCCCAATGTTCAATGACGTTGATAGTGTGAATAAGCTGCATGCATTTGCCCGGCCTGCCTACAACATTCGAATTATGAACAAAAATGCAATCCTGAACAACAACCTCAATGCTGTAATGCTATACGGTGGCGGGCATAAACGTTTGGGTGATGTTGAGATTTTCAGGCAGGGCAATAACAGCTGGTGGTTGCCTGGATTCAGTACAGAAGCGGGTGGGTTTTCTCCCGGGGCAACGCCTCCTTATCCCAACGGCGGATGTGCCCAATTGAGAAATATTCCTATTGCCTCTACACAACGCTGGCGAAGATTTACCTGGACCATTTATCCTGAAAGGATGACCTGTAAAGTAGGTAATGCCTCAGATAACACAAGCAGTGATTTTCAATTTTTCAACATGTTTATCCCCAAAGCAGATACGCTGAACCCTGCCCCTGCTGTTGCTGCTTTCAATAGCTTTTACAACAGTAATTTAACCCAGCTACCCAGGTTGTATTATTGGTTTCCGAAATTCGAAGCCTTTCGCTTTTTCTGGAATGGTGGCTCAAACGTTTGGTTATCAGCGTTAACCATTAAAACAACAGGAAACAGCCCGATAATAACCAATAAGCAAGCATTTGAAACATCTGATAAATTGGTATTATTTCCGAATCCAGGAACAAATGAGTTGGGTTTATCTGGTCTAAAGCCAAGAAGTTCAATTGCCGTTTTACAGGCTACCGGAAAGGTTGTTCACGCATCTGTTTCTTCTCATGCAATAGAAAAAATAAGCACCCAAAACTGGGCTTCAGGCATCTATCAGATTTGTGTGAACGGGAAAAGTGCTGGAAGGTGGCAGAAGCAATAATATCCATATTTCATGGCATAGAAAGGCTTCTGAATTTATTCAAAGGATTGTTTAACTGAGACAAATTAGTCAAAAAAATTACCCGGCTATTAACAACCGGGTATTTTTTTAATTTTAGGAATCTTAGTTTTTCACTAGCCTCACTACACTCCTTTTGCCATGAGCCTGGATTACCAATTGGTATATACCTTGAGGATAAGTAGACATATCAATTTTTGGGTTGTTTAATTCCAATATACCAGCTTTCATTTGCTTTCCAGAAATATCGGTTAACCTAAATGTTGCATCACCTACTTGATTTTCGGGCAAATACAAATTGAATACACCTTCGGATGGGTTGGGGTAAACAAATACTGAATAACCACTTGAAATTTCGTAAACGTTGGAAACTGTTCCAACAATTACCCGAACAGGAACAGACCATGTCACAACTCCTTCACTGTTTTTAACCCTGGCCGAAATGAAGTAAAAGCCTCGTTCCGTAGGCGCAGTCCATTGTGCTGAATTTACAGTAGCCGGTGCAAAAGGTCCGAGTGGAGAAGAATTCACGAAATACTGGATGCTATCGCTCAATGTTGCCGTAGCTGTAATATTCACAATATCTTGAACAAAGAATCTTGCACCATCGGCAGGTGAAGTAATGATTGCCGAAGGAGCTACTACTACCTCTCCCGGTCCAGGCGTAACAGTGGCATTTCCATTGTCGTTTACAGTAGCAAAACCGGGCGCATTGATAATACCATTGCCACAAAATGAATTTCGTTCAATAATCAGGTTTGCACCACCCAAATCAGCTGATGCAATGATGCGATCTACATTGGTGTTGTTATTGATAGTTGAATTGAAAAGCTGGAAGGGTGCGCCGTTTGTATTGGCTGTGAGGTAAATGTTTTTGCAACCCAAATCATTTGAATCGATATACACATTGTACATGGTGCGCATTTTCCACAATCCAATGTAACCTGAAGATGCCTCGGTAAGCTTATTGTGTTTGAAAGTATAGTCCCGAACTGAAGTTCCGCCACAACATTCCTGTACCAAAACGCCTTCTCCATCCACAGAGCCGTATCCGCCGGGACCACCAATGGTATGCCTGCGCACTTCAATGTCGTTGCGGGTAAGCCTGACATTCCAACCTGAAACATCAATGCCTCTGTTTTCGTGGGTTGCAGAGTTGTTGGTTTCGCAGCCTTGGCCATTAGCTCGGATGAATGCAATCTTATTTGCCTGGTCCCGCACAGTATTATTGTCTACTACAAGGCCATTTCCGGCAGCTATGATGCCTACCCTGCGGGTTTTAAACACCCTGCAATCACGCACCTCATTTCCTGGTGCAAACAATTGTGGTTCAGTGGTAGGAGTGGCGTACATTACAAAACCATAAATACCGTAAGGACTATTTGGGCCTGTGCCTGCACCTCCGTTTTCTTTATTTATTTTAGCTCGGTTCAAATCGATGCCTAAGTGGTCGGTCACTTCGAACTTTGCATCTGAGCCATCTTCATTTAGTTTGGAAACCCCACCAGACATACAATTGGGATTGTTGAAGTTTCTTAACACATAACCGGGTTGGTTGTAGCTATCGGTCGGGGTGTCATTAATTCTGCAATTGGCCACTACGCCATTTTGAGAAACATACAAGCCTACATTCGACGAAAAGCGCCAAACATATCGCTGCCATCCTTCTTGAGCTGGTTCAGTGGCCGTGCCCGCAGTAGTATTTGGCACACTGGGGTCGGGCGTAGCTACATTGTTGCTTCTCACGCCGAAAATAAGGATGTTGTAGTTGATATCTACAGGCCATTTGGTGTTCACGCCTGGGGCATCGGCATAAGCATAAGGATGAATGGCAATACCTGCACGGTTGATGTCAAGATTTACAAGTCCCAAGTCGTGAGCATTGACTTTGCCTTTTATTTCTTTAAAGGCTGTATTTCTGGAGGTGCCATTTCCTGTGAATGTTGGATGATACTTTGGAAAGGCAAACACAGTACCTGGTCTGTAGTTTTCGTCGGTAGCATTGGCAGTGGACGGAGTTGCGCCCCTTAGAACGACTCCAGTTGGAATAACTAAGTCATAATTGAATTTGAATGAATCGGCCGCAAAATAGATTACACCACCGCCTTGCGTAGAAATTGAATTCATCAGGTCTTGGAGGGCTGTTGAATCTACCAGGCGGTTGGCTCCAACCAGTCCGGAAACCGACGATGCTTCGGTAACATTTGTCCAGCGCAGGCTAGATGTCCAGTGAATTTCAGGATTGAACCTATCTGTATATGGATTGTTGGTAGGTGCCTGAGCAAAAAGGCTCAGAAAAGGAAAAAGCAAAAAGGCTAGCGCAATGAAGCGTTTTGGTGTGTACATTTTATACAATTTTAATGGTTGTAAGGCAAAGATAACAGGTTTCAAGTGGAGAGAAAAGCGGAGGGTGGAATTTTAAAATAGCTGATCAAAACATTGGACGCAAACAATAAAAAATTGAAACAAAAAAGAGTTAACTACCTAAATAGAGCTTTAATGATTGATAGCATGTTGAAGCGTTAAAAGCAAGCGTGTAGGTTCTGAGCAAGTGCATAAAATGCAGTTAAAGTTAAAAACGGCTGGAGGAAAACCATGTTAGACCAATGTCTCGAAACATGTAATAAAAAAGTTTAATTAATTGAAATTCAATTAATTATAAAAAAATCGTACTAAGTTATAATCATAAATTTTGCAATCTATGCTATAAAAACAATGGCACATTCCAAAAACATTGACTTCGATTCTATGTTAAAAATTGAGTCTATCTAAATTAATTTTTTCCAATAACGGCCAATCAATATGAGGATCTTTTGCGGTATTTCATTCGTTTTTCCGGTGGCTTCTTGCTAGTTTTTTAGTCCAAACTGCGCATCCCACTTTGGCTTTAATTTTAGAAAAAAATATACGCCAAGACCCATCACTATGGCAGTACCAATTCCTGTCATATTATAAAAAACACTATT